>JANWXV010000029.1 GCA_025057405.1 Candidatus Bipolaricaulota bacterium
CGGTTGCCCATGAGCGTCATTGAGGACTTGGTTAGCGAATTTGGCTCGCTGCGGGCGATTTTGAGAGCAACGGAGAAAGACCTGATGGAAGTCAAGGGGATCGCTGAAGTTCGCGCGCGCGCGATCCGCATGGGGTTGCGCAGACTGAAGAACAGCTTTATGGCGTGAAGACCCATAGCTTCTTGGCGCAAGGGCCGAGCTGGACTATAATGAGCCGGCAAGGAGGCATGTAGAGTGAAGCGCTATCGGTTTTCCGTGATCATCGAGCAGGACAAAGATGGATACTTTGCTTTCTGTCCTGAGCTTCAAGGGTGTTACACGCAGGGAGGCACCTACGAGGAAGCCCTTGAGAATATCCGGGACGTCATCCGCCTGCATGTGGCCGATCGCCTTGAAAGTGGAGAGAAGATCCCGCAGGCGGCATCGGTCAGCCTCACTTCTCTGGAAGTGACTGTATGAGCAAGAAGCTCTCCCGAGTGACAGCCACAGAGGTCATTCGGGTCTTGGAGCGCCTAGGATTTTCGCTAGCCCGTCAGAGTGGGAGCCATAAGATCTACAAGAACTATGAGGGCAAGAGAATCACTGTTCCCTATCATGCACGCAAGATACTCCACCCTAAAGTTCTGAAGAGCATTCTCAGAGATGCTGGTCTTACCATGAAGCGATTCCAAGAGCTACTCCGATGAAAACGGAAGAGAAGAGGGCCTGAGAACCATGACCGAATTAGAAAGATTACAACAAGCAGCCCAGTGCGTCCGTGAGCGGCTTACGCTCGCGCCCAAGCTCGCTCTCGTTTTGGGATCAGGGATGTCGGAAGTGCTGAAAGATTTAGAAAAAGTCCAGCGTCTGGCGTGGGAGCAGATCCCGCACTTCCCTCAAGCAACCGTGACGGGCCATGCCGGGGAGTGGGTTTTTGGACTTTTAGAGCAAACGCCGATCCTTCTCTCGCGCGGGCGCGTGCACCATTACGAAGGCTACTCGATGGCTCAGATCGCTTTTCCCATCAGACTGATGAAGCTCTTGGGGGTAGAGCGAGTGATTCTCACCAACGCCGCAGGGGGGATCAACAAAGCCTATAGAGTAGGCGATTTCGTGCTGATTCGGGATCATATTAACACCATTCCCGATAACCCCTTGCGCGGGGAGAATATCTCAGAGCTTGGGCCGAGATTTCCCAATCTTTTGGATGCGTACAGCGCGCGCTGGCGTGCCCACGCGAAAGAGATCGCTCAAGAACTAGGCTTAGAGCTACACGAAGGGGTCTATATTGCGACTCCGGGGCCGATGTACGAGACCCCCGCGGAGATCGAAGCCTACAGACGATGGGGCGCAGACGTAGTCGGGATGAGTACCGTGCCCGAAGTGATTGCAGCGCGCCACTGCGGACTAGAAGTGCTGGCGATCTCGCTGGTGACCAATCTAGCAGCGGGTCTGGGCAGCGATAAGCTGACCCACGAAGAAGTCTTAGAGACGACCAAGAGACGTGAGCGGGAGCTGGCTAGGCTGTTGGAGGAGCTTGTGAAGAAGTCTAAGAAATAAAAAAATAAAAGAAATAAATAAAGAGGAGGAGAGCTTGGCCCCTACGGATTCGAACCGCGTCCTTAGCGGCTGGGGAAAAACCCCGCTAGGGGGAGCGGGTAAAACCCTGGCCGCCGGCAGAAAGCTCTGCTCTCGGATGCATCCATGCGCGGGCCAAGCTCTCGGCTCAAGGAGGTGATGAGTGCTCCGTTCGCTTACCCTACACCCGCCCGTGATTATTATAGCACCCGTTTTTGAAATTCTGACAGTTTTGATCTGAAAATCGCTACAATCAGCTTCAGATGCGCTAAAATCTCTCTTGACCGACCCTCAGCAATCAAATACACGATGTCAGCCTGAGCGCAGCGAAATATCTGAAGATCCTTCGCTGTGTTCAGAATGACGAGAGAGAGCAAAATTCAGTATAATAAACTTTATGCGCATTCACGTGAAGCTCTTCAGCCTGATACGCGAGATCTGCGGCCACTCTGAATTCTCTCTCGACTTTGGGGGCCGTACCGTCGGCGAGCTGTGGCTTCACTTAGAGCAACAGCATCCGGCGCTTCGCCCCTTGCGAGCCTCCCGCGCGATTGCCGTCAACCGTCAGCACGCCCACGAAGAGCACTTCCTCCAAGAGGGCGATGAAGTCGCGTTCTTCCCCCCCGTAAGCGGGGGCTAGTATGTACATTCAGATCACGTCGCGGCCAATCTCGCTAGAGGACGCGTTGGGACGTCTCGATCTGAGGGGCTGCGGCGGCCTTGTTACGTTCTCTGGGGTGGCCCGCCCCACCGACGCCCAGGGGCGCAAGCTCTCGCATCTCGAATACGAAGCCTACACCGAGATGGCCTACTCCGAGATCGAGAAGATCTGTCGGGAGATCGAGCGCCGCTGGAGGGTCACGCAGATCGCGATTCTGCATCGAGTTGGGCGTGTCGAGATCGGCGAGCCGAGTGTCATCATCGCTGTAGCAGCGGAGCATCGCGCTGAGGCGTTTGCGGCGTGTCGCTATGCGATTGATACCCTCAAAGAGACCGTGCCCATCTGGAAGAGAGAACAGTTATTGGGATAGCTGAAAAATATTGCTATAATAAAGCTATTCTTTCATAGCAAGGAGTGGTGTAGATATGTTCACGGTGACGGAGAGGGCGGCCCAAGCGTTGTATCAGTTTCTGCAAAGTGAGGGAAAGAGTGATTACGCGTTGCGGGTGGTAGCTCAGGCGGGCGGTTGTTGCGGCCCGGCCTATGGGTTGTTCTTGGAGAAAGAGATGGCCCCTGGGGATCTCGTGATTGAAGCGGGTTCGGTCAAGATTTATGTAGATCAGATGAGCAGTGCGCTTTTAGACGAAGCCAAGCTGGACTTCATGGACGGCCCAGAGCCGGGCTTTTTTATAGATAACCCCAAGGCCCAAGGCAGCGCCTGCGGGTGCGCTAGCTCCAGCGACAGCAACGGCTGTGGCTGTGGGCACTAAGCTCTAAGTCCTCTGAGAAGGGGGCTGAGATGCTAGCTCTATGGATTGTGCTGGGCGTCGTTGCCCTGTTGGTTCTCTTGCTGATTGGGCTGTATAACAGCTTGGTGACGGCGCGCAACCGTGTAGAGAACGCCTGGTCGCAGATAGACGTGCAGCTCAAGCGCCGACACGATCTCATCCCCAATCTTGTAGAAGTCTGCAAGGGCTATATGAAGTACGAGCAGAACGTCTTAGAGAGCGTGACCAAGGCGCGTCAGCAAGCGGTGCAGATCGCCGGGGGCAGCGTACAAGACCGAGCGCAAGCCGAGAGCGTTCTCACGGGTGCGCTGCGCCAGCTCTTCGCCGTTGCCGAGAACTATCCCGATCTGAAGGCCAATCAGAACATGCTGGCCCTGCAAGAAGAGTTGACCGCTACAGAGAACCGCATCGCTTTTGCGCGTCAGCACTATAACGACTCGGTGATGGGCTATAACACACAGATTCAGCAGTCCCCGGCGAACCTCTTCGCGGCGAGCTTGGGCTTCCAGCCGAAGGACTTCTTCGAGCTGACCGATCCCGCTCAGCGAGAACCGGTGAAGGTGCAGTTTTAAAATTTAAAATAGCAAAAGATGTACGACGCCATCGCGGCCAACCGGCGCAACACGTTTCTCTTAATCGCTATTATTATTGGTGTCTTGATGCTCGTGGGCTATGCGCTGGGGTTATATTGGGGACTAGGCGAGGGCGGGCTTCTCTTAGCGGGGATCGTTGCGCTGATGTGGGTCGGGATCAGCTATTTCAACGGCGCGAGTATCTTGCTCTCGGCCAGCCGCGCCCGCGAAATCCAGAAAGCCGATAACCCCAAGCTCTTCAACGTCGTCGAAGAATTGACGATTGCTTCGGGCTTGCCTATGCCGAAAATCTATATCATCGAAGACTCTTCTCCCAACGCGTTCGCAACGGGACGCGACCCAGAACACGCCGCCGTAGCGATTACGACGGGACTTTTGGAGAAGCTCGATCGGGCTGAATTACAGGGCGTGATGGCCCATGAGCTGGCTCATATTCAGAATCGCGATATTCTCTATGCGACGCTCATCGGAGCGCTCGCCGGGGCGATTATTTTGATCTCAGAGGTCTTCTTGCGCTCGTTGCACTTCGGCGCGGGGCGCAGCGGCCGGAGCGGTCGGAACCGAGGAGGAGCCGGCCTAGCCCCCATTATCGTCTTAGGAGCGATCTTGGCCGTGCTGGCACCGATCATCGCGCAGCTCTTACAGCTAGCCGTCTCGCGCCAGCGCGAGTATCTCGCCGATGCATCAGCAGCCTTGATGACCCGCTACCCTGAAGGGCTGGCTTCGGCGCTAGAAAAGATCGCGCGCGACCCGGACAAATTAGAAGTCGCGAGTCGCGCGACGCAGCATCTGTATATCGTCAACCCGTTCGAGAAAGACCGCTGGAATCTGGACTCTCTTTGGTCCACCCATCCGCCCTTAGAAGAGCGCATCAAGCGCCTGCGCGCCCTGCGCTAATTGAGGTGAAAATCGCCCTCTTGAATCAGATTCTCGAACGATTCGAGCTTCTGGCGCAGCTTCATCCCGCGCAGACGATCAATCGCTTCCTTCTCGATCTGGCGAATGCGCTCGCGGCTCAGCCCGAACTCTTTCCCCACTTCTTCGAGCGTCAACGGCTGCTGACCGCTCAGGCCAAAGCGCAGCTCTAGCACTTTGCGCTCGCGCTCCGGCAGGCTGTCAATCGCCCGCCGCAGCTCTTCGTATTTGATCTGCGAGAAGGCTTCTTTCAAGGGCGAAGACTTCGTGCGCCCGATGAAGTCCCCCAGCACCGAGCCTTCTTCTTCGTCGCCGATCGGCTCTTCAAACGAACGCGTGTACGGACTGATCTTCTTGACGCGATCTACTTCTTCTACGGGGACTCCCAGCATCTTCGAGAGGTCTTGCACCGTCGGAGGCTCGCCGTACTCTTGAACGTACTCCTCTTCGGCCTTATAGATGCGGCGCATCAGCTCCAAGACGTGCGTGGGAATACGAATCGTGCGGGCTTTATCAGCAATCGCGCGGCTGATCGCTTGGCGAATCCACCACGTCGCGTAAGTGCTGAACTTATAGCCCTTGCGATAGTCGAACTTCTCGATAGCGCGCATCAGGCCGATATTGCCCTCCTGAATCAAGTCCAAGAGCGACAGCCCGCTCCCCTGGTGCTTCTTGGCAATCGAGACGACCAAGCGCAGATTGGCCAGCGCCAACTGCTCGCGAGCTGCTTTGTCCCCGCGCGCCACGCGCCGCGCCAGCTTCACTTCCTCCTCGCGCGTCAAGAGCGGCACCTTGCCGATCTCCTGAAGATAGAGCTTGACCAGATCCTCCGAGAGGTCATCTTCGGGTTGGAGATCGGCTTCGATCTCTTCTTGTTCGAGCTCTTCTTCGAGTTCTTCTTCGTTATCTTTCATCTCAAAGAGCTCCATATCTTCTTCTTCGGCAATGTTGGGCATACGGATCACAGACGTCTCCTCCATCTGCTGTGGCTATGGATAATCTTATGCGTGCCTTTGCGGATTTGAACAAAAAAGCTTCTGGAATGGCCAGAAAACAGCATCGAACCGGTAAGACCGCACTGAGCCAAGCTAAGAGTTATTATAATCGCCAAGGACGAATTTGTCAATAGTTCATGGCAATTTTCAGCATAATATAATTGATTTCGCAATCGCCTCGGTTTCTTTCTCGATCTCTTGAGCGAAATCCCCCAAATTCTGTCTGTGAAGCAGATACGATCTTAAAGATCTCGCAGAAGGTGACCGCTGTCCGGCGCGAGCAAGAGACAAGACTCCTTGTCGTCAATGGGGGATTGGGCTATAGTGAGAGTTATGGATGCCACGCGCAAGCGGATCGGGGTGCTCATGGGGGGGCTGTCGCCCGAACGGGAGGTCTCGTTGCGGTCGGGGAGGAACGTCTGCGCGGCCCTCTCCAGACGAGGGTATCGTGTTCAAGCCTTGCAGATCGATCATCTCGATCAGCTCGTGCCGGCGCTCTACGAGATAGAGATAGCGTTTATCTGTCTGCATGGAGGCGTAGGCGAGGACGGCACGCTGCAAGCCCTGCTAGAAGTCTTGGGAATCCCCTATGTCGGTTCTGGGGTGTTGGCGTGTGCCCTGGCGATGAACAAGCTCCAAGCCAAGCGGGTCTTTCTCAGCCAGAAGCTGCCGACGGCCCCGTGGGTCGAATATCAAGAAGAACTCTGGCCCGACTGGCGTGCGCGCATCGCCGAAGAGATCGGCTTCCCGTGCGTCGTCAAACCCGTATCCGAAGGCTCGAGCATTGGGGTTCACATCGTACACTCGGAAGAAGAGCTGATCTCGGCCTCGCAAGCAACACGCGACGAGTTCGGGCGTTTCTTTGCAGAGAAGTTCATCCCGGGGAAGGAGATCACAGCGGGGATCTTGAGAATAGACGGATCAGATCGTGCGCTCCCTCTCATTGAGCTGCGCCCTCATCGAGAGTTCTATGACTATATCGCCAAATACACCCCCGGCGCGTGCGATTTTATCATCCCTGCTGAGCTAGACCCCCAGACGACTCTGAAAGTCCAAGAGACCGCGCTCCGCGCTCATCACGCCTTGGGATGCTTTGGCTTCTCTCGAGTAGATCTGCGCTTAACGCCCGAGGGCGAGCCGTATCTGCTCGAGATCAACACCCTGCCGGGTATGACCGACACTTCTGACCTACCTAAGGCCGCTGCTGCCTTGGGCATCGGCTTTGACGATCTCGTCGAGCGCATGCTCCAGACGGCTCTCGACAAAGAGCAGCTCAAACCCAAGCCTACTGTCAGCTCCTACTGATCTTCATCATTCTCTATCTATGATCTTCGTCATTGACACCCCATCTTCCGGCGGGTAGACTTTCGATTGACCGGTCGGTCGAAAATAGACCGATCTGTCAAATTATGAGCACCCAAGAACGCCGGTTGCGGGAGAAAGAAGAGCGCTTCGCCGCGATCCGCCGCGCCGCCACCGCGATCTTCGCCGCCAAGGGCCTCCAAGAGGCCACGATGGACGAGATCGCCCAGCTCGCTCAGTTGAGCAAGGGCACGATCTATTATTACTATCCGTCCAAAGAGGCGCTGATCGAAGACTTGGTGAAATCGAATCTTCCGCTCTTCTTCGAAGACCTCTGCGACGGTTCAGCCGCTACGCCCTTGGCCCTGAGCGAAGGGATCGTCGCGCGCTTTCTCGAGCGCTTCGCGGCCCATCCCGAGGCGTTCAAGGTGCTCTATCTCGTCTTGGCCGAGGGGACAGACCCCAGATCCGATCGTTCGTTACGCCTTCAGGGCGCCATAGATGCTTTTCGTATCGCTCATCTGCATTGGCTGGTGGAGTTAGAAGAGCACGTGCGCCCGCTGTTACAACAGAATTCAGAGCTTTCCGTGCGTGAGGTCGTAGATTTCGTTGGCACCCACTTTCACGGGATTCTGATG
>JANWXV010000002.1 GCA_025057405.1 Candidatus Bipolaricaulota bacterium
TCTTAAAAATCGGGTAGCGCCAGAGGGGGGCGTTCGTGGTCGTTGGGGAGGCAGTACTTGAAGCCGCCGTAGACCACGAACTGATAGTACTTCCAGATGACGTCAATCGAGTGAAACCCGGCGATCTCCAGGAGCGCGAGTTGGGTCTTGAGGGTAGAGAGATTATCGCCGGAGCCGGAGTGCGTCTCGGCGTCGAGGGTGTGGAGCGCGACGCCGTGGGTGAGGGCGTGTTCGGCGCGCACCTGGTCGTGCAGGAACGCGTGTCGGTCGGACTCAAAGAGCACGACATCGCCGTTGACGAACCAGCCCTCTGTCTTGAGGGCTTTGTGGATCTTGCGGAAGAGTTCGAGCTTTTGCGGATCGGTCAGGTGATGGATGGCCAGGGTAGAGATGACGACGTCGCAGCCGCTGGGGAAGTCGGTGTGGGCGAAGTCGCCTTCGATCCAGCGGATGCGCCCACAATAGGGGGAGAGCTTCTCGCGGGCCACTTCGAGCATTCGGATGGAGTAGTCAATCGCGGTGATCTGGGCTTTGGGGAAGCGCTGGCAGAGTTTTTTGGTCAGCTCGCCGGTGCCGCAGCCCAGTTCTAAGATTTTGAGGTCTTCGGGGAGATCGGGGGGGATGCTGCGGATGACCGCGTCGTGCATCTCTTCATAACGCGGGACGATCAGTTTGATATGCTCATCAAACTGAGTCACGTCTGCGACCACTTCGCCGGGCTTGATCTCCATAGGTCCCTTCCCCAGCCCCTTCCCCGACACGGGGAGGGGAGTAAGACTAGCGCAGGTGCGGCTCGATCTTGCTTAAGAGCTTGCTCTTGCTCATGTAGCCGATCCAGCGTTCGACTTCTTGGCCGTTCTTAAAGAGAATAAGTGTGGGGATGCTCTGGACGCCGTATTTGAGCGCGATCTCTTGGTTCTGGTCCACGTCGAGCTTGGCGACTTTCAAGCGTCCTGCAAGCTCATGGGCGATCTCTTCGACGATGGGCGCGATAGCCCGACAAGGGCCGCACCAATCCGCGTAAAAATCTACCAACGCGGGCTGTGACGACTGTAGAACTTCACGAGAAAAATTTGCGTCGGACAGATAGAGCAAGTTTGCCATAGAGAACTCCTTCGTGCGTATTGAGGAGCGAACGCCATTCGCCCCTACGGAACTTTTATACTGAGTGAACTGGAAGCTGTCAAATCGTTCACTGAAACCGCGCGAAGATCGTCTCGACGTGCTTGAGATGGTATTCGTCATCGAAGAGTCGGTCTATCTCGCTGGGACTGAGCAGCTTCTGTATCTCTGGATGAGCGCTGACGAGCGCTTGGAAGCTCTTCGGTTCGGTCATAGCTCGATGGGCTAAGTCGCTCACCAACTCGTGCGCCCGCGCCCGCGCCATCCCCTTGTCTATGAGTTTTAATAAGAGCGCTTGAGAGAAGACTGTCCCCCGGCTCAGCTTGAGGTTCTCTCTCATGCGCTCAGCATTGACGACGAGATGCTCGATCACATCAGTTAACTTGACCAACAGATAGTGCGTCGCCAAGAAGCTATCGGGGATGATCACCCGTTCGACCGAAGAGCGTGTCAGATCTTGCTCGTGCCAGATCGTCTGATTCTCCAAAGCAGCCAAGGCGTTGACGCGCACGAGGCGCGCTAGCCCCGTGAGCGTCTCGCACGTAGAGGGGTTCTGTTTGTGGGGCATAGACGAAGACCCATGCGGGCGGCCCTCCCGGACTTCAGCGATCTCGGTGCGATGCAAGTTGCGAATCTCCGTAGCGATCTTCTCTACCGTCCCGGCGCAGATCGCCAGCGCGGTTAAGACGTGCGCGTGCCGATCGCGCTGCACGATCTGATTCGAAATGGGCACGGGAGCCAAGCCGAGCTTGGCGCAGACGCGCCGCTCGACCTCCGGGTCCACATTGGCATACGTGCCCACCGAACCGGAGATCTTCCCCACCGACATTAGCTTCTGAGCGTCTTTCAGACGTTGGAGATTGCGCTGCATCTCGTCGTACCAGATTAACAATTTCAGCCCAAAGGTGATCGGCTCGGCGTGCATCCCGTGGGTACGCCCGACCATCAGCGTTCGCTTGTGCTCGAACGCTCGGCGCTGGAGCACCGCTGCGAGCTTGGTCGCATCGTCAATGAGAATCGCGAGCGCCTCTTTGAAAGCCAATCCCAGTGCTGTGTCTTCGACGTCATACGACGTCAGCCCTCGGTGAATATAGCGCCCTTCGGGGCCGACGCTCTCTTCTAGAGAGCGCACGAACGCTAAGAGATCGTGCCCGATCTGGGACTCGATCTCTTTGGCTCTGGCGACGTTGAGCCGGACTCTCTCTCGGATCGCTTGGGCGGCCTCTTGGGGGATAGAGCCCAGCTCGGCTTGCGCTTCCGCAACTGCTAGTTCGACCTGAAGCCAACGCCGATATTTAGCTTCTTCCGTCCACAGCTCCTTCATCGGAGCCAGCGAATAGCGCTCGATCATATCCGTGCTCTCTGTGTGATCCCGTGATTCAAATCAATTCCAACTCCCTTCCTACTCTCTTCAAAGCATTCAGCGCAAAATCCAAGTCTTCTTTGGTGTGCATCGCCGTCACGATGGTGCGCACGCGCGCTTTATCTCGCGCCACCATGGGGAAGACGATCTCTTGAGCGAAGACGCCCTCTTCAAAGAGTCGCTTGGCAAGCTGCTTGGCGTTGTGGCTGCTGCCGACAATGACGGGCGTGATGGGCGTCTCGCTCGCGCCGGTGTTGAAGCCCAGTCGCTTCAACTCTTGCTTAAAATAGTGAGCGTTCTCCCAGAGCTTTTTGACCAACTGTTCGCCCTCAGAGCTTTCTAAGACCTCTACAGAAGCAATCGCCGCGGCGACGACCGCCGGGGGATGGGCCGTCGAGAGCAACCACGGGCGAGCTTTTTGAATCAGAAACTCTATCAGAGGCTTCGAGCCTGCAATATATCCGCCCATCGCTCCCAGGGCTTTGCTCAGCGTGCCCATCTGGACGTCTACACGACCGTGCAGCCCAAAGTGATCCGCTGACCCGCGCCCGGCGCGCCCCAGCACGCCCGATGCGTGCGCGTCGTCCACCATGAAGATCAGATCGAACTCTTCAGCGATCTCCGCAAGTTCTGTCAACGGCGCGATGTCGCCGTCCATGCTGAAGACCGCATCAGTCACTAAGAGCGCTCGACGGTACTTGTGGCGGCTCTCTTTGCAGAGCTGGCGCAGCGCTTCTACGTTGCGATGGGGCCACTTTAAGATCTCCGCGCCGCTGAGCCGACAGCCATCAATAATAGAGCCGTGATTGAGTTCTTCAGAGTAGATCGCATCACCCTTGCCCACGAGCGCTTGGATCGTCCCCAGATTGGCAGCAAACCCGCTCTGAAAGACCAACGTCGCTTCGACGCCTTTGAAGCGCGCCAGCTTCTCTTCTAATTGCTTGTGCAGGGTCATCGTGCCGGCAATGGGCCGGACGGCCCCGGCTCCTGCGCCGTACTGATCTATCGCTCGTTTGGCCGCTTCGCGCAGCTTGGGATGGTTCGTCAACCCCAGATAGTTGTTCGACGAGAGGTTGACGACTTCTTTGCCGTCGAAACGGGCGCGCGCGCGCTGCTCGCCCTCTAAAATTCTGGGCTTCCAGACAAAGCCCTGAGCGTAAAGCTCTTTGAGTTCTCCTTCGAGAAAGTCCAGACGGTGAGTCCTTGGAATTGTGGGCATATTTCCCCCCTTGTGCGCTTACTGTACACGAGCATTTTATAATAGAGTAACCAGAGCGTCAAAGGCCACAGTACCAAGACGATGCGCCTGCTACAGATGCGTCATCAGACCGAAGAATATGATTTCCACTAACTTTCAAGTTGATTTTCATCATGGCCGAGGCTACAAAGCTTCTCTTACAATGCTTAATAATAGCGCAGCGTAACCGAAATGGCGGTCTGGGCTACGATCCCCTGGCCGGAGTTAGAAGTCCGCGATCCCGAAGGCCAGAGTTGTTCCAAGCCCATCCAAGCGGCGCTCAAACTCGGTGGTGAACAGTTACTCTCGGAGATGGTGCGTTTCGCTTCTGGGTGCTTCCCCAAATACTTCCCGCTGTGGTATACTGGTCAGGAAAGGGAAGAAAGCGCTAGAGATGCGAAAACAAAAGGAGGTTTTCTATGCGAGAAGTTGTCATCGTCGGTGCGGCGCGCTGCGCCGTAGGACGAGCCGTCAAGGGGGTGTTGAAGAACACCCGGCCCGATGAGATGGCCGCCGCTGTCTTAAGCGCGCTTATCGAGCGCACGGGCGTAGATCCCAAAGAGATCGAAGATATTCGCTTGGGCTGCGCCATGCCGGAGGCCGAACAGGGGATGAACGTCGCGCGCATCGCGCAGTTTTTGGCCAAGATCCCCGAGACAGCTACGGCCGCGACGATCAATCGCTTCTGCGCGTCGGGGCTAGAATCTGTGGTCAACAGCTGTTATCAGATCGCCTACGGCGACGCCGATCTGATCATGGCCGGCGGCGTCGAGTCGATGAGCATGGTGCCGATGGGCGGCTATGCGCCACGTCCCCATCCCAAGCTGGCCGAAGAGTACCCCGAAGTCTATACGCCGATGGGCATCACAGCGGAGAACTTGGCCGATCAATATAAGATCTCCCGCGAGGCCCAAGACCGATTCGCTTATGAGTCTCACATGAAGGCCGTGCGGGCGACCAAGGCCGGGCGTTTTAAAGACGAGATCGTCCCGCTCAACGTTCAAATAGACGGCAAGAAGATCACGCACGAGATCGACGAGACGATCCGTGAAGAGACGACGCTGGAAGCGTTAGCTCAGCTCAAGCCCGCGTTCAAAGAAGGGGGCACGGTGACGCCGGGAAACTCGTCGCCGCTCACGGACGGAGCCTCCGCCGTGCTCATCGCGTCGAAGCAGAGAGCGCGCTCGCTGGGACTGAAGCCGATGGCGCGCTTTGTGGCAGCGGCGACGGCGGGCGTCCGCCCAGAGATCATGGGCATCGGCCCGGCCTACGCGATCCCCAAAGCCCTCAAGAAAGCCAAGCTCTCGCTCAAAGATATAGATCTCTTTGAGTTCAATGAAGCCTTCGCCGCGCAAGCGCTGGCAGTGATCCAAGAGCTGGACCTACCGATGGAGAAGCTGAACGTGAACGGGGGCGCGATTGCGTTAGGGCACGCGCTGGGGTCGTCGGGATCACGGTTATTGACGACCTTGGTGCACGAGATGCCCAGACGCGATGCGCAGTTTGGCGTGGTAACGATGTGCGTAGGAGGCGGCCAGGGGATGGCCGCGATCTTTGAGAGACTATAAGAGGAGCCTAAAGCTATGCGCACAATTAAGACTGCTGCTGTCCTTGGAGCCGGAACGATGGGCGCGGGGATCGCCGCGCTCTTAGCGGGCGCGGGAATCAAGACCCATCTCTTGGACATCGTCCCCAAAGAGTTGACCCCCGAAGAGAAAGCCAAGGGTCTAACACTCCAAGACCCTGTCGTGAGAAACAGAATCGTCAACGCGGGATTACAGAGAGCGCTCAAGGCGAGTCCTGCGCTCTTCTACGACCCCAACGACGCCCAGCTCATCACCGTTGGCAACACCGAAGATAACTTAGATCGCTTGAGCGAAGCCGACTGGATCGTCGAGGCCGTCTTTGAACGCTTAGACGTCAAGCAAGAGACGTTCGCCAAGATCGAGAAGTTCCGAAAGAAAGACTCTATCGTCAGTTCCAACACTTCGGGGATCGCGCTCAAGGCGATTTTGGCCAAAGCATCGCCTGAGCTAAAAAAGCACGCGCTCATCACGCACTTCTTCAACCCCGTCAGATATATGAAGCTCTTGGAGATCATCCCCGGCGAGGAGACCGATCCAGCAATCCTAAAATTTATGATGGACTTCGCCGAGAGACGGCTAGGCAAGGGCGTCGTCTTGGCCAAAGACACCCCCAATTTCATCTGCAATCGCATCGGGATCTTCGGGATCAGCTATCTCTTCAAAGCGATGCAGGAGGGCGACTACAAAGTCGAAGAGATTGACGCGATCTTTGGACCCGCGCTGGGGCGTCCCAAGAGCGCCGTCTTTCGCACCGTAGATTTGGTCGGCTTGGACGTCATGGCCGACGTCATTAAGAATATCTACACGAGCCTGCCCAACGATCCCATGCGCGAGATCTATCGCCTGCCCGGCTTCATCGAGAAGATGCTCTCGTCGGGACTGCTGGGGCGCAAGACCGGCAAGGGCTTCTATCAAGAGAAGACGGTCAACGGCAAGAGAGAGTTCTGGGTCTTTGATTACAAGACTCTAGACTATCGTCGTCAAGAGAAGTTCGAGTATTCTTCGTTGATCAAAGCCGGTCAGCAATCGTCCGTCGGCGAGAAGATCAAGGCTGTCGTTTATTCCGACGACCGCGCTGGGCATATTGCTTGGGAAGTGCTCTCGGAGACGCTGCTCTACACGGCCCGTCTCATCCCGGAGATCTCCGATAATATCTACGCGATTGACAACGCGATGAAGTGGGGGTTCAACTGGGATTTGGGGCCGTTTGAAACGTGGGACGCTATTGGCGTCAGAGAATCTGTCGAACGGATGAAGCGCGAGGGCAAGAAGATCCCCAAGCTCGTTGACGATCTGTTAGCGCGCGGTGAGAGCTTCTATCAGAAGAGAGAGAGCAAGAAGTTTTATTTTGATCTGTTTGCGCGAGACTATCGCGAGCTGCCTCAACCAATGGGCGTGTTGGTGCTCTCCGACCTCAAAGAAGACAAAAAGCGAGTGATCGCCGAGAACGCTGGAGCGTCTCTCGTCGACTTGGGCGATGGCGTGGCGTGTCTGGAGTTCCACACGTATATGAACACCGTAGATGCCGACGTCATCACGATGCTCAGCACGGCGCTGGAAGAGGTGCGCACGCGCGACTTTGTCGGCTTGGTGATCGGCAACGAGGGCCAGAACTTCTGCGTCGGGGCGAACATCGGGCTGGTCTTGGGAGCGGTTCAGAGCGGGGCATGGGAACAGCTAGACCAGATGGTCAAAGCCTTCCAAGACGCGAACATGGCGATCAAGTACTTCGAGAAGCCCGTCGTTGTCGCGCCGTTCAATATGACGCTGGGCGGCGGCGCGGAGATCGTCCTGCACTCTCCGCGTGTGCGCGCGCATGGCGAGCTGTATATCGGTCAAGTGGAGTTCGGCGTGGGGGTGATCCCTGCGGCGGGTGGGTGCAAAGAACTCTGGGCACGTCAGTTAGAGAACCTCCCAGAAGACGCAAATATCGATCTCTTCCCGTTCTTGCAGCGTGTCTTCGAGCTGATCGGCCTAGCCAAAGTCGCGACCAGCGCGAAAGAAGCGCGAAGGTTCGGCTTTTTGCGCCGCGAGGACAGAATCACTATGAACCGAGATCGTCTCATCGCTGATGCGAAGAGAGACGTCTTAGCGATGGCGATGATGGGCTATGAGCCGCCGCGACCGCGCAGGCTCAAAGTGACGGGCCGCACCGGTTATGCAGCGCTCCAGGTCGCCATCAAAAACTTTCAGTGGGGCAAGCGCATCACCGATCACGAAGCGTTGATGGCACAGAAATTGGCGCGCGTGCTCACCGGCGGCGACGTAGAGATCGGGACGGAAGTGAGCGAGCAGCACTTGTTAGATCTGGAGCGCGAGGCGTTCTTGTCGCTGTGCGGGACGCAGAAGACGCAAGAGCGCATCCAGCATATGCTCGCGACGGGCAGGCCGCTGCGGAACTGAAAAAGACAGAGACGTGCAAACTAAGCCAAAGGAGGCGAGAAGTCTATGAATATCCGTTTAGCCAGTGGGAAAGAGATCCCGATTGAAATGCACAAGGTGCGCATCGTGCAGAAGATCCATCTGCGTTCGGTAGAGGAGCGCCTGCGCGCTCTGGAAGAGGCCGGCTATAACACGTTTCTCCTACGCACGCGCGACATCTTTCTCGATATGCTGACCGACAGCGGCGTCAACGCCATGAGCGACAATCAATTAGCCGGGATGATGGTCGCCGACGACGCCTACGCCGGCGGCGAGAGCTACTATCGCCTGGTGGACGCTGTCCAAGAGGTCTTCGGCTACAAATATGTGCTACCCGCGCACCAGGGGCGCGCAGCCGAGCATTTAATAGACAAAGTCTTTCTCAAGGCCGGCCAGGTCGTCCCCACGAATTATCACTTCACCACGACGCGCGCGCACATCGAGATCTTGGGCGGCACCATGCTCGAAATCTACGCCGACGAAGCTCTGAATACCCAGAGCACCCACCCCTTCAAGGGCAATATAGATATTCAGAAGCTCCAAGAGGTCATCAAGAAATACGGGCCGGAGAAGATCGCCTACGTGCGCATGGAAGCAACGACGAATCTCTTGGGCGGGCAGCCGTTCTCGCTCGAAAACATGCGCCAAGTCCGGCAGATTTGCAACAAGCACGGGCTGTTACTCGTGCTCGATGGCAGCCTCATCGGCGAGAACGCTTATCTCATTCGGCAGCGCGAGCCGGGCTACGCTCACAAGAGCGTCGCCGAAATTATCAAAGAGATGTGCTCGCTTGCAGATATCTACTATATGAGCGCGCGCAAGAACACGAGCGTGCGCGGCGGCATGATCGCCACCAACAACGAAAAATTCTATCTCCAACTGCGAGACTGGCTCCCCGTCTATGAGGGTTTCTTAACGTACGGGGGCATGTCGGTGAAGGAAGTCGAGGCGATGGCCATCGGGCTGCGGGAGATGGTCGCTCCCGAAGTCGCCGGCTGCGCCGTCGAACAAGTGAAGTACTTTGCCCACAGACTCTTAGAGCAGGGCGTCCCCGTGGTCACGCCGCCAGGAGGCTTGGCGTGTCACTTAGACGCCACGCGCTTCTTGCCCCATATTCCCCAAAATCAGTATCCCGCGGGGGCATTGTCAGCGGCCGTCTATCTGGCTTCGGGGATCAGAACGATGGAGCGTGGCACGATCTCCACAGACCGTGATCCCAAGACGGGCAAAGAGATCTTAGCTGATCTGGAGCTGACGCGCATCGCTGTTCCTCGACGGGTCTATACGATCTCGCACATCGAGTACGCCGTAGATCGCATCGGTTGGCTCTACAAGCATCGCGATCTGGTGGAGGGGTTGAAGTTCGTGGAGGAGCCGCCGGTGTTGCGCTTCTTCTTCGGCAAGCTCACGGCTCTAGAGAATTGGGGCAAAGTGGTCTGCGACGCGTTCAAGAGAGAGTTGGGTGACTATTAGGAGGGCTTGATGAAACGCCTCTGGATGCTAATGATAGCTCTGAGCGTTCTCATCGCCTCGGCTCCGGTTCTCCCGCAGATCACCGGTCAGGTCATCGTAAGAGTCACGCTCGACGGCCAGCCCACCGATGCGTTGATCTTCGCCAGAGATCGCTTTGGCAAGCTCTTTATCGCCTATACGGACTTGAAAGAGATCGGTCTAGCTCGGCTGACGTTGCCTCAAGAGCGCTATACTCTGATCGTGGATCACGGAGCGGGCTTTACGGTGAAACCCTTCGCGCAAGAGATCACCGTGCAGATAGGCCAGACGCTCTCCGTGACGGCTGCCCTGCAGCGCGCGTTTTCACCCGCGCGAGAATGGGGCTACTATTCGGCAGACCTGCACGCCCACAGCACCGCGAGTCCCGATGGGCACACCCCCATCGAGCAGTTGGTGCTCGTGCAGCTCGCGGCGGACTTAGACTTAGTCTTCATCAGCGACCACGAGACGATTGCCGGGCACGAGCTGTTCGCGAAGACTGCGCAAGCCCGCGGCGCTCCGTCAATCTTGAGCGAGGAGATCACAACCCCCCAGGGGCACTGGAACGCTTACCCCTTAAAGTGCGCCGTCACCTACGCTCCCGGCAAGACCCCCAAAGACTATTTCGCCCAAGCGCGTGCCTGTGGCGCTCAGGTCATTCAGGCCAATCATCCCGCGGGGGTGGGGGATTACTTCGCTCTGCTGGGCACGGAGCTTTTTGACGACTCCTTCGATGCCGTCGAGATCTTTAACGGCGAGTTCGATCAAGGCGATGCCAGAGCCATTGAGTATCTTTTTAGATTCTGGAACGAGGGCCGACGCTATGTGGCCGTGGGCACCAGCGACGATCACGATTGGCTGGATTTTCGTCCCGGTCAGGAGCGCTACGGCCGTCCGCGAACGTACGTGCGCGTGGAAGGCGAGCTGACGGCCGACAAATGGATCGCGGCGCTCAAAGCCGGGCGCGCGTTTGCGACCTATGGCCCGTTGGTGAATTTCACAGCCCAAGAGGGGAGAGCCTTCCCCGGCGACACCGTGACTCTCGCGCGCGGGCAGGAGATCGCGTTGAGAGCCGAGGTGCTCGTGGTGCCCCGTGAAGCAGCACAAGAGCGCGTCTTGCAATCAGCACAGATCATCAAGAACGGCAGGGTGTTACGTGCGTTTAGTCTCAGCGAAGATCGGGCTGTGATCACCCTGACGGATAGGCCCACAGAGCAGAGTTGGTACCTCGTGCGTGTGATAGCTGAAGATGGCGATCAAGCCTATACGAACCCCATCTGGGTAGAGGTGCGCCTGTGAGAATCGAGCGAAGGAGAGTTCTATGAGAGTAGGGCCAGTCAGCCAAGAGAAGAGTGCTGCGTTGATCCCGCTCTTGCAAAGAGTCCAAGCGGAGCAGGGCTATCTGTCACGGGAAGCCCTGCGGGAGATCGCGCGCGAGCTGCGCATCCCGGAGAGCAAAGTCTATGGCGTTGCGACGTTCTACGCGCAGTTCAAGCTGACGCGCCAAGGGCGACACTCGCTCAAAGTCTGTCAAGGCACGGCGTGCCACGTCAAGGGTGCGCCACGGCTCTTGCGGACGGTGGAAGCCGAGCTGGGCATCCAGCCTGGGGGAGCTACTCCAGATTTTCAGTTCAGCTTGGAGCGGGTCGCGTGCTTTGGCTCATGCGCTCTCGCTCCGGTGATCGTGCTGGACGAGCGCGTCTACGCCAAGATGACACCTCCCAAGGCCAAGGAGTTGCTGAGCAGATATGGCAGATCTCGCGAAGCTTCGTGAGCAGGCGCTGCGGGAATGGGAGGCACTCCAGAAGGGTGAGAAGCCTCAGATGATCGTAGGTGCGGGGACGTGTGGGCGCGCCGCAGGTGCGTCAGAGGTGCTCGACGCGATCCGAAAAGAACTCGCTCGCTCTCGTATTGACGCTCTCGTGCGGGAAGTTGGGTGCATGGGGCTGTGCTGGGCTGAAGTCTTAGTAGAGATCGCCAAGCCGGGGCGGCCTCGCATCTATTACAAAAATGTCACGCCAGAGATCGCTTCCCAGCTCGTTGACGATTATCTCGTTCAAGACGATCCGAGGCCCGATCTGGCGCTGGGCACCATCGGCGATGGCCCAGTTGCCGGCATCCCCAAGCTGAGCGAACTCCCGTTAATGACCTCCCAGCGACGGCTTGCTTTAGCTCGCTGCGGCCAGATCAACCCGGAGAGCCTCTATGAGTACATCGCTACCGAGGGGTACGCTGGCTTAGCGAAGGCTTTAGGGATGCAGCCGGAAGCCGTGATTGACGAAGTGAAGCGCTCCGGCTTGCGCGGACGCGGCGGCGCGGGCTTTCCTACAGGAGTCAAGTGGGAACTCTGTCGCAAGGCTCCAGGAGATGAGAAGTATATCATCTGCAACGCCGACGAAGGCGACCCTGGGGCCTTTCAAGACCGCGCGATCTTGGAGGGCGACCCCCACACGGTCCTCGAGGGGATGATCATCGCAGGCTACGCTATCGGCGCGAAGAAGGGCTATATCTACGTCCGAGCCGAGTACCCCTTAGCCGTAGAGCGCCTGCGCTGTGCTTTGGGGCAAGCGTATGAGCACGGGCTACTGGGGAAGAATATCTTAAACAGCGGCTTCGATTTTGATATTGAAATTTTTGAAGGGGCTGGGGCCTTCGTCTGTGGGGAAGAGACGGCGTTGATCGCGTCTATCGAGGGCAAGCGAGGAATGCCGCGCACTCGCCCGCCCTACCCCGTGCAGTCAGGGCTATGGGGCAGACCGACGAGTATCAATAACGTCAAGAGCTTCGCAAACGTTCCCCTTATTATTCGTCACGGAGCGGCGTGGTACTCCCAGATCGGGACCGAGAGGAGCAAGGGCACGGCGATCTTCTCCCTCACGGGCAAGGTCAACAACTGCGGGCTGGTTGAAGTCCCCATGGGCACGACGCTCGCTCAGATTATTTACGAGATCGGCGGGGGTGTCCCCGGCGGGAAGCGCCTGAAGGCGGTGCAAACGGGTGGGCCTTCTGGAGGCTGCATCCCCGCTCATTTAATGAACACCCCCGTAGATTTCGATTCGCTCACGGCGCTCGGCTCGATGATGGGGTCGGGGGGCATGGTCGTCATGGACGAAGATACGTGTATGATTGATATCGCTCGCTACTTTTTGGACTTCACGCAAAAAGAATCGTGCGGCAAGTGTGCGCCCTGTAGGCTGGGCACCAAGCAGATGCTCAGCATTTTAGAGAGAATCACGCAAGGGCAAGGGCAGATGGAGGACTTGGCTCGCTTGGAGCATCTCGCGAAATCTGTGAAAGCCGGCTCGCTCTGTGGCCTAGGTCAAACGGCTCCCAACCCCGTCCTGACGACCTTGCGCTACTTTCGTGAAGAGTACGAAGAGCATATCAAATACAAGCGCTGTCGCGCGGCGGTTTGTAAGGGCTTAGTGAAAGCCCCGTGCAGCCACACCTGCCCCGCGGAGATCGACGTGCCGCGCTATGTCAGACTGATTGCGGCGGGGCGCTTCGCGGAGGCTCACGCGGTCATCCGCGAGAGGATCCCCTTCCCGTGGGTTTGCGGGTTGGTCTGCTTCCATCCATGTGAAGCGAAGTGTCGCCGTGCCCTCGTGGACGAAGCGATTGCCATCCGAGCGCTCAAGCGCGCGGCAGCCGAGCGCGACGACGGGCGCTGGAAGCTCTACGTCAAGCGCAGCTTCTCTACGGGCAAGCGCGTGGCGATTGTCGGCAGCGGCCCCGCGGGCTTGACCGCCGCGTACTATCTGGCGCGCAAAGGCCACGCTGTTACGATCTTTGAGGCGTTTGAGAAGCCCGGCGGCATGATGCGCTACGGCATCCCCGAATATCGTCTGCCCCATGATATTCTCGACGCGGAGATCTCCGAGATCGAAGCCCTCGGGGTCGAGATCCTCACGGGGACGAAGATCGAATCGTTCGAGCAGTTGGCCGAGTTCGACGCGGTCTTTCTCGCGCTCGGTGCGCATCGTGGGATGAAGCTGGGCATCCCTGGAGAAGACGAAGTCGGGGTGCTCGATTGCATTGATTTTCTGAGAAGGGTGAAGTTGGGCTATCGTGTGGAGCTGGGCGAGCGTGTCGCGGTCATCGGCGGAGGGAACGCTGCTATAGATGCAGCGCGCACGGCGCTGCGCCTAGGAGCCAAGACGACAGTGCCCGCCTCCGACGCTGACCAAGAAGTCCTAGACGCGTCACGAATGGCGCGACGCTTGGGCGCTAAAGACGTGCGCATTATTTACAGAAGAAGCTCTACAGAGATGCCCGCCAGCCCCGAAGAAGTCCGCGAAGCGCTCGCTGAGGGCGTGCAGATTGAGTTTCTCACGGCTCCCGTCAAGATGACCAGAGAGAACGGCTCTATCAGATTAGATTGTGTGCGCATGAGGCTCGGCCCGGTAGATGCCAGCGGGCGACGACGCCCCGAACCCATCCCCCATAGTGAGTTCAGTCTCTCTGTTGACCGGGTCATCTCAGCGATTGGCGAAGCCCCTGAGATCCCAGAGGGTTTTGGGCTGAGACAGACGAAATGGAACACGCTTGTCGTAGATCCCGATACGCTGATGACCGAGCGTCCGGGGGTCTTCGCCGGGGGCGACGTCGTGACCGGGCCAGCGTCGGTCATCGAAGCGATTGCTGCTGGACGGCGAGTTGCAAGCTCTATAGATATCTATCTCGGCGGCGACGGCGACATCTCCGAGAGGCTCCTTGATCCTGAAGAAGATGCGCCCTTCGAGCTTGAAGAGGGCGAGCGCCCTCGTGTGCCCATTCGCGCTCTCAGAACTCAAGAGCGCCTGGGAGGCTTTCGTGAAGTCGAGCTTGGCTATACAGCCGAAGAGGCGATCTCTGAAGCACGACGCTGCTTGATGTGCGACCTGGAGGAGCGATGAGCATGAACTCTGTAGCCACGCTTGAGAGAGTCGAGACGATCACCCTGACGGTTGACGGAGTCACAGTCAAGACCAAAGCCGGACGGACAGTGCTCGAAGCGTGCCGTGAAGCGGGGATCTATCTCCCCACGCTCTGTTATGATCCCGACTTGGAGCCGTATGGCGGCTGCCGGCTCTGTATTGTCGAAGTCGAGGGAATGCGCGGGCTTCCCACAGCCTGCACGCTGCCCGCTCAAGACGGTATGGTCGTGCGCACGGAGTCGCCACAGCTTCACGCCGTCCGACGCGATACTCTCGAACTGATCTTGGCCGATCACGCCGGCGATTGCTTACTGTGCCGCAAGAACGGGCACTGTCGGCTCCAAGAAGTCTCTAGTTATTTGGGAATAGACTGTCGTCCCACACTGCTTCGTGAGCCGACAAAGCCCATTGATCGAAGCAATCCGTTCTTCGATTTCGACCCCAATAAGTGCATTCTCTGCGGCATTTGTGTGCGAGCATGTGCCGAGCTTCAGGGAGCATATGCGATTGACTTTGCCTGGCGCGGGATCGAAACGCAGGTCATCCCGTCGGGCGGCGGCTTGTGGATAGACTCCAACTGTGAATATTGCGGCGAATGCGTCAACCGTTGTCCTACGGGAGCGCTTGTCTCCAAGAATGCCCAGAAAGCTTCTCGGTATGTGAAATCGGTCTGCCCCTACTGTGGCGTCGGCTGTTCGATCTATCTGGGGATTCGTGGGGAGCGCATCGTCAGCGTCGAGGGCGACAGAGAAAGCCCCGTGAATGACGGGCGGCTCTGCGTCAAAGGGCGCTTTGGCATCCCCGAAGCCGTGCACTCGCCTAAGAGGCTCACAAGGCCCTTGATCAAGAGAGACGGAAAATTCGTCGAGGCAAGCTGGGACGAAGCGCTCGATCTCGTTGCTCAAAAATTTAGAGAGATCAAGCGGCGCTACGGCAGCGAAGCTTTGGGGGTCATCGCTTCAGCGCGCATCACGAACGAAGCGAATTATCTGGCCCAGAAATTAGCGCGGGCTGTCTTCGGGACAAATAAAGTGGACAATTGTGCGCGCATCTGCCATGCGCCCAGTGTGCACGGGCTCTTGCGCTCGTTCGGCAGCGGCGCGATGACCAATTCTATCGCTGAGATCGAAGACGCTCACACGATTCTCTTGATCGGCTCGAACACCACCGAAGCGCATCCTACGATAGGTAGTCGCATTCGCAGGGCCGTCAAGAGAGGCACGAAGCTCATTGTCGCCGATCCGCGCGAGATCGAGCTTGTTAGGATTGCCGATCTTCACTTGCCCCTGCGCCCCGGCACCGATATCGCTCTTGCGAACGCTCTGGCGCATCACATCGTCGTGTCGGGCCTGCACAATGAAAAATTTATCAAAGAGCGCACCGAGGGCTTTGAGGAATTTTGGGCTGTCGTGCAAAAGTACACGCCCGAATACGCCGAGAAGATCACAGGTGTGCCGGCGGAAAAGATCAGAAAAGCTGCTGAACTCTACGCGCGCGGCCAACCGGGGATGATCGTCTACTGTTTGGGTGTGACCGAGCATCGCACGGGAGTCATCTCGGTGCAGAGCATTGCGAATCTCGCGTTGATCACGGGATTTGTGGGGCAGCTCAGCTCCGGGGTCAACCCCTTGCGTGGGCAGAACAACGTCCAAGGGGCGTGCGATATGGGCGCGTTGCCCGAATTTCTGCCGGGCTATCAACGCTGGGACAACCCGGAGCACGTGAAGAAATTCGAAGACGCTTGGGGTGTGCAGCTTCCCAAAACCCCCGGGCACTATCCGCTGATCTTCTGCTCGCGCATGTGGGACGATATTCTCAAGGGCAACTTGCGCGGACTCTATATCATCGGCGAGGACGTCGCGCTCACGGAAGCGAATATCGGCAAAGTGCGCAAAGCGTTGCAGAACTTAGAGTTTCTCGTCGTCCAAGAGCTATTTCTGACGCCGACAGCGGAGCTGGCGCACGTCGTGCTGCCCGCCGCCGGATTTGCTGAAATAGACGGAACTTTCACGGACTCGGAGCGGCGCGTCCAGCGCGTGCGGAAAGCCGTCCCCCCTCCGGGGGAGTGCAAGCCCGACTGGCAGATCGTCTGCGAGATCTCCAACAGATTGGGATACTCAATGAGCTATCGCAATGCCGAAGAGGTCTTTGAAGAGCTGCGCAAGCTCATGCCCAACTACGGAGGCATCACGTACCGACGATTGGAGGAGCATCCGGGATTGCAGTGGCCCTGCCCGACAGAA
>JANWXV010000030.1 GCA_025057405.1 Candidatus Bipolaricaulota bacterium
GGGGTCAGCGCTGATCTTGGCGATCTTGTCTTGGGCGATAGCGATAGAGACGCCGCGCCGTACCAACGGCATGCCCATCGTGATCGCGGTGCAGTCTTGGATGAGAATCGTCATTGCTGAGTACTAATTATACGCGGTGCTGGCACGTGGGACAAAAGTACGTGCTCCGCCCGCCCTGCGTGAGGCGCTCGATGGGGGTCTGGCACCGCACGCACGGCTCGCCCGCGCGATCATACACCGCGAGAAAGTTCTGAAAATTCCCAGATTCGCCCGCCAACCGACGATAGGTCTTCACCGTTGTCCCCTGCTCAGCGATCGCTCGCGCAAGAATCTTTTCAATCTGAGTGAAGAGCTGTCGTGCTTCGGTGCGCGACAGACTCTTCGCAGGGCGCTGGGGATGGATGTGGCTGGCAAAGAGCGCCTCGCACGCGTAGATGTTCCCAATCCCCGCGATCTTGCGCTGATCTAATAATAATCTCTTGATCTCTTGATCGGTTTGCAAGAGAGCGAGAAAGCTCTTGAGAGTATAGGTGGGCTGGAACGGCTCGATGCCCAATCTGTTTAACGGAGGCAGCGTGTGCACGTGAACAGTGGGCACGAGATGGAGCGTCGCCAGACGCCGCGTGTCGCTGAAGTAGAGCGTCTTTTTCTGATCGAACCGAAAGACGAAGCGCGGGGTCTGGACAGGGGTGAGCGTGGGCCAGCCGGTCATTCTCAGATGAAGAACGGCCGTTTGACGACCGAAATCGAAGAGCAGGAACTTGGCGCGACGGCCTACGCTCTGGAGGGTCTGCCCCGCGAGCGCGCGTTGGAGTTCTTGTTCTGAAGCGTTTTGAAGGAGTCTAGGTTCGTAGATGTCTAACGACTGAAGCCTTCGTCCGGTCAGCGCGCGCTCTAGAGCGTGCCGGAGCGTCTCGACTTCGGGGAGTTCGGGCATACGCAGAGTCTAGCACGAGATTGAGCCTGACTCAAGAGAGCGCGTTGCGCTCGCACTTATAATCTGGCTATAATAACACGCTGTTCCCCAAGGAGAGAGAGTCTATGGCCGAGATCGAGCTGAAGAAGATTTCAGACTATATCTGGGAGATTCCGCAGACGGGCGGGATGCGCGTGCCCGCGCGCGTCTTTGCTAGTGAGAAATTGCTAGAAAAGATCAAAGAAGACGAGACGCTCCTCCAAGCGCGCAATATGACCCATCTGCCGGGGGTGCACAGCCCCGTCTGCGTGCTGCCCGACGCCCATCAGGGCTACGGCTTCCCCGTCGGGGGTGTCGCCGCGCTTGATGCCGAAAAGGGCGTCATCTCTCCTGGGGCTATCGGTTATGATATCAACTGCATTGCTGGGAGTTCTCTTGTAATCTGCAAAAATGGCTACACCCGTCCCATAGCCGAGATGGAGCAGGACTGGGCGCAAGCCGAGCTGCTCTGCCAAGATTTCTCTCAGAAAAAAGCCACGTGCACCCGCTCCGTTTACTTTCTGAAGCGTAAGCCGAAAACGACCGTCTATCGCGTCGTCACGCGTGCCGGGGACGAGATCATCGCTACGGCTGATCACCCCTTCTGGACACCACAGGGGATGGTCGAGCTGGCCCGGCTTCAGCCCGGAGATTGGGTAGCGATATATCCCTTCCAAGGCGTGCCTTATGAACGGCCTAGCGATGAGATCATCATCACCGAGGAGCATATCCGCAAGGTCTGTCGTCAAGTCGGCAAGCACCACCAAGGCAACGCTCAAGCGCAGGTCATCAACCAACTCCGGACTCGCGGACTGCTTCCATTGCGCTTCAATTCACCACAGCTTCCGGTTCTGTTGAAGCTCCTCGGCTTTGTGCTTGGAGACGGGGCGATCTCCTTTGGAAATCGGCGCCGCCAGGCTCAACTATCCTTCTCTGGTAATCCCGAAGACTTAGAAGCGATCCGCGCTGACTTACAGTCTCTGGGCTATCGGCCGAACCGGCTCCGCATCCGGGATCGCTCTTATCACATCCGTACCCCTTATAAAGCATATCGCTTCCAACGCCGCGAGGCGAGTTTTCTCGTAAACAGCACCAGCTTGGCCGTATTACTCATTGCTTTAGGGGCTCCTTACGGCATCAAAGCTAGTCAAGGGTATCGGTTTCCTCGTTGGCTGTTCAAAGCACCACTCTGGCAGAAGCGGCTCTTCTTGGCAGCGCTCTTTGGCGCCGAACTGAGCAAGCCCCAGACGCTCACCGGCCATGGCTACAACTTCTACACCCCAATCCTATCGCTCAACAAGCATGAAGGGTTCGTTGAGAGCGGCCGCGCCTTCCTGGAAGCTATCCGTAGATTATTAAGGGAATTCGGCGTCGAGACCAGGACGATCAGTGAGCGCTGCGAACAACTCAATCGAGATGGGAGACGCTCATATCGTTTGCGCTTGGTCCTATCCTCAAAATCTGACAATCTCATTCAGCTGTGGGGTAGAGTGGGCTTTGAGTATAATCGAGAGCGTCATGCACTGGCGAACGCCGCTGTGCAGTATCTCAAGCTCAAAGAACACCATCTCCGGCTCCGACGGCAGGCCGCCGAGTTGGTGGGGGCATTGAGCGGGGGCGGAGTCCAAGCCGCTACAGCCATTGTTGCAGCGTATCCCGTGAACCAGCGTTTTGTGGAACGCTCCCTTTACGGTGAGCGAGCCACAAGCCCACGTGTAGCTAAAAGCTTTCCAACGTTTGCAGAGTACCTCCGCCTAGCTACTGAGGGCTTAGAAGGCAGCGGCATGGTCTGGGAGCAGATCGAGACCCTTCAACCCGTTCCAGAGTTTGACGGCTACGTCTATGACTTCACTGTGGATCATCCAGATCATAACTTTATCGCTAACAACTTTGTCATCTCCAACTGCGGGGTGCGCGTCTGCAAGACAAACTTAGAATACGCTGATTTGATGGGCAAAGAGCAGCTCTTGGTAGATGCGCTCTTCAGCCAGATTCCCACCGGCATTGGGGAGGGTTCTATCGCGGGCAAGCTCTCCAAGGCCGAGATCGATAAAGTCGCGGTGCAGGGCGTCCAATGGGCGCTGCGCCACGGCTACGCCGTCGAAGAAGATTTAGAACACTGCGAAGACAACGGCATCCGCCCCGGCGCCGATCCCAATGCTGTCTCCCATGAAGCCAAAGAACGCGCTCAGAATCAGCTCGGCTCTCTGGGATCGGGCAATCACTTCTTAGAAGTCCAGCGCGTCGCGGAGGTCTTTGACGAGCGCATAGCGCAAGCGTTTGGTCTCTTCAAAGACCAGATCGTCGTCATGATTCACTGCGGCAGCCGCGGCTACGGGCATCAGATCTGCACGGACTATCTCAGACTGATCGAAAAAGAGTTTCGTGATCTCTTAAATTCGCTGCCCGACCGGCAGCTCGCGTGTGCGCCGGTGCAGAGCAAGCTCGCCCAAGATTATTACGCCGCGATGAACTGCGCAATTAACTTTGCGTGGTGCAACCGACAGCTTATTATGCACAAAGCCCGCGAGTGCTTTGAGCACGTCTTTCGAGCGAGCTGGCGCGAGCTGGGGATGAGCTTGCTCTACGATGTCGCTCATAATATCGGCAAGCGCGAGACGCATAGAATTCATAGCAAAGAGATTGAAGTCTATGTGCATCGCAAGGGGGCGACGCGGGCCTTCCCACCGGGGCGGCGTGAAGTCCCCGAGGCGTTCAGAAACGTTGGCCAGCCGATTATCATTCCCGGTTCGATGGGCACGGGCAGCTATATCTTGGTGGGGACAGAGACCGCGATGCGCGAGACGTTCGGGAGCACGGCACACGGCGCGGGACGCCTGATGAGCCGTGCCAAGGCGACCAAGCAATATCGCGCTGACCATCTCATCAGCGAGCTGCGCGAGCGCGGGATTTATGTTCGTGGGCAGAGCCGGGCTACGATTGCTGAAGAAGCCCCCGGCGCGTACAAAGACCTAGACGAAGTCGTGCACGTCTCGCACGAAGTCGGAATTGGGAGAAAGGTCGCCAAGCTCGTGCCCGTCTGTAATATCAAGGGGTGAGGAATTTTGAAAACAATGAAACCCCACAAGCTACCCAAAAAGCGACCTACCCTGAGCTTACAAGGCCCGTTGCTGACCGTCATTATTGCTCCTGATGTGGAAACGAAGATGATCTGTGCTGTGTGCCCCGAGCTGGACATCGTGGCCGAAGGCCCATCGGAGGCTGAAACTGTACAAGACCTTCTTGAAGCCATACGCGACTACGCTGAAGAATATCGTGAGGATTTGGCGCTCTATTTAGCCAGCCCAAACCGCGCGCATCATTGGCCCTACTTGCAAGCTGTCTTACAAGCCAAGGATGACTGGCATCTCAAAAGATTGCTAGATGTCCGCTATGGCATCTTACAAATTTGACGACTTCCGGCGAGTGCTGGAACGCGCGGGCTTTACTAAGATACCGGGCCGCAAGCATGAAACCTGGCGCAAAGTCCTAGCTGATGGGACAATTCTGCGCGTTCGACTGAGCTATCAGCATGGCAGAGATATTCCGCGCTGGCTCTTCTATGAAATGCTTCGACAAGCTGGGCTTGATGAAGCCACTTTCCGAAAGCTCTTAGGACGACACTGACGGATATGAGATTGCTAGAGCTTGCCGCGCAGTCGGGGATCGAGCACATCGCGCAGCCCATCCCCCAAGAGATTGAACCCCAAGACCGAGAGCATAATCGCCAAGCCGGGGAAGGTCGGAATATGCGGCCAATCTCTCAGATAGTCTCTTCCCGTGCTGAGCATCACGCCCCATTCGGGCATCGGCGGCTTGGCTCCTAGCCCCAAGAAGCCTAAGCCCGCCGCAAAGAGAATCGCCGTGGCGATCTGCAACGTAGATTGCACGATGATCGGCGCTAAACAGTTGGGCAGAATATGCCGAAAGATGATGCGCCCATCGCTCATGCCCAGCGCTTTTGCCGCGGAGACATAGTCCATCTCGCGCAACGCCAGCACCGATCCGCGCACCAGGCGCGCATAGGTGGGAATCGAAGCCACCCCAATCGCTACCATCACATTCGACAGCCCGACCCCCAAAATGCTGATGAGCACGATCGCCAAAAGCAAACCGGGAAAGGCCAGCATAATATCTACCAAGCGCTGCACGAAAATATCCAAGCGCCCGTAATAGCCCGAGATCGCCCCCAAGGGCACCCCCAAGACTACGCCGATGGCTACAGCAATAAACCCGATCCACAGCGAGATGCGCGCCCCGTGAATGATGCGACTGAGAATGTCACGTCCCAACTCGTCGCGCCCTAGGGGACTATCCCAACTGGGGCCTTCGCGCGCGCGCCCGAAGTCGGGCCTTAACGGATCATACGGCGCGATCCAGTCGGCCAAAAGCCCCGCTCCCATGAATAACACTACAATCCCCAAGCCCAACATCGCTGAAGGGCTTTTGCGCAAGCGCCGCCAGAGGGTCCCCCGCGCGGGCGCCAGCCGCTCCTCTTCCACAACCCTCTCTGTAGGTGGTGCCAACGTTTTGTTAATCATAGCGAATCCTTGGGTCTATATAAGCGTAGAGCAAGTCCACCAAGAGATTGACGAGCACGAATCCCAAAGCGACTAGTAAGATCGCCCCCTGCACAATGGGGTAATCTCTCGTTAAGATCCCCTCTTCTACGATCAGCCGACCGATCCCCGGCCAAGCGAAGACCGTTTCGGTCAGCACCGCGCCGCTGAGCAAGCCCCCAAAGGCCAGCCCCACGACCGTCACGACGGGAATCAGCGCGTTGCGCAGCGCGTGCTTGAAGATCACCGACGTTTGTGAGGCCCCCTTCGCTTGCGCCGTCAAGATATACTCTTGGCGCAGGATTTCGAGCATGGTCGAGCGCACCATGCGCGCGATAATCGCCGCCGAGGACGTCCCCAACGTGATTGCCGGCAAGATCAGATGCAGAAGCGTCCCTCGCCCTGTCGCTGGCAACCCCCAGCCGATCCATTGCTGGAGCCACAAGGAGAAGACGAGCATCAGCATAATGCCCTGCCAGAAGACGGGCATCGAGACCCCAAAGAGCGCGCCGAACATGCTGAGATTGTCCCAGAGCGAATAGGGCCGCATCGCCGAGATGATCCCGGCCACCGAACCGATCAGAATAGCAACGGCCATCGCGGCTAGAGTCAGCTCTAGCGTATGGAGAAAGCGCCCCCAAATCTTGGGGGCTACGGGTTCTTTGGTCTTGAGGGATTTGCCCAGATCAAAGCGCACGAGCTTCTCCATGAAGTCAAGATACTGAGTCAAAAAAGGACGATCGAGTCCTAGCTCTTGGCGGATAGCGCGCAAGATCTCTTCGGTAGCTCCTTGGCCGGCGATCTCCAGGGCCGGATCACCCGGTTGCAAGCGCACGACGGCAAAGATGAGAAACGTCACGCCCAAGAGCGTGGGAATGGTGAGCAGGAGCCGGCGCGCGATGTAGCTGAGCATAGCGAGAGGCCCTCACCCTCGGCCCCTCTCCCGCGGTGAGCGAGAGAGGGGCACCCAGAGTGAGGGTTGTTCTAGCTTAGTCCACCCAGGTCTGCCAAAGGATGAGCCGCTCCGTCACGTGGACGTCGGCACCTTTGACGTTCCGACGAATCCCGGTGATCTGGCTCTCGCTGTGCGAGAAGATCCAAGGGGCGTCCTCCCAGATGGCCCTCATCGCCTCGGCGTAGATCGCCTTGCGCCGATCGGGGTTAGCTTCTTCTCGCCCTTGCTGCAAGAGCGTATCTACGCGATCGTTCTTGTAGTAGCCGCGGTTGAACGGCCCCGGCGGCCACTGGGAGGAGTGGAACAGGCTGTACAGCCCGTAGTCGGCGTCGAGCGTGATCGTGCCCCAGCCCAACAGATAGAGCTGGTGCTCGGCTTCACTGGGCGCTTTGTTGATCATCGCCAGGAACGAGACGAACTCCATGGGGATCAGCTCGACTTCGATGCGGCACGTCCCCAGCATCGCTTGGACGGCCTGAGCGACTTGGACGTCGCGGACGTAGCGCCCACGCGGATGATGGAACTTGAGCCTCAAGGGCAACGTCACGCCCGCTTCCCGCAGCAGAGCTGCGGCTCGTGCCGGATCGAACGGATAGGGGCCGACTTTGGAGTAGCCGAACACTTGCGGGACGATGGGCGCATCGGAGACGCGGGCCTGCCCGCCCATGATCGTCCTCACGATCGCTTCTTTGTCCACGCAGTAGTTGAGCGCCTGGCGGACGCGTCTATCGGCCAACGGGTTGGCTGCTCCGGTG
>JANWXV010000031.1 GCA_025057405.1 Candidatus Bipolaricaulota bacterium
CCCCTCTCCCTCTCAGGGAGAGGGATGGGGGGAGGGTAGAACTAACTGATATCTATCTCTCTCTCTTGCTGGTCATAGGCCCGCAGACTCAAACCCAAGCTGCGCAGCTCTTTGACCAAAACCCGGAACGACTCCGGCAACCCCGGCTTGGGGAACTCTTCCCCTTTGAAGATCGCTTTATACAGCTGCACGCGCCCGCGCGTGTCGTCGCTCTTGAGCGTCAGCATCTCTTGGAGCGTATGCGCCGCGCCGTAGGCCTCGAGCGCCCAGACTTCCATCTCCCCCAAGCGCTGGCCCCCCATCTGAGCTTTCCCCCCCAACGGCTGCTGCGTAATCAAACTATACGGCCCCACCGAGCGCGCGTGAATCTTCTCATTGGCGATATGCTCTAACTTTAACATATACATATAGCCGACCGTCACGGGATGCTCGAACGGCTCGCCCGTGCGCCCGTCCCGCAGCAGGACTTTGCCGATGGGATATTGGGGATCGTCCCCCTCTGCAAGGCCGTGCCTCTCGCGCTCCTTGTACAGCTCACTCAGAATCTGCTCTTCTTTCGCGCCGTCGAAGACCGGCGATGCCATATACTCCCCGCGCAGGTGCGCCAGCCAGCCCAGATGCGTCTCAAACACTTGCCCCAAATTCATGCGCGACGGCACCCCCAACGGATTGAGCACCATATCTACAGGGGTCCCATCGGGCAGGAAGGGCATATCTTCAACGGGCAAGATCTTGGCGATGACCCCCTTGTTCCCGTGCCGACCGGCGAGCTTGTCAGCGACAGAGATCTTCTTGCGCTGGGCAATATAAACTTTCACCAACTGATTGACCCCCGGCCCCAGCTCGTCGCCCTTCTTGGCCGAGAACTTCTTGACGCGAATGACCTTGCCGCCCTCGGTCGTGGGGGGCAACCGCAACGACGTGTTGCGCACGTTGCGCGAGCGCTCCCCGAAGATAGACTTAAAGATTCTCTCTTCGGGCGTCGGCTCGCTCTCGCCCTTGGGCGTGATCTTCCCCACCAAGATATCGCCCGTCTTCACTTCCGTGCCCACGCGCACGACCCCGTCTTCGTCCAAGTTTCTCAAATCTTCTTTGCTCAAATCGGGAATATCGTCGGTGATCTCTTCGGGGCCGAGCTTCGTCTCTTCGGCACGCACTTCGTACTCTTGGATGTGAATCGAGTCCAAAATATCTTCTCGGACTAAGCGCTCGCTGATCACAATGGCGTCTTCGTAGTTGTAGCCCTCGAAGGGCAAGAAAGCAACTAAGACGTTCGCGCCCAGAGCCAACTCGCCGTGATCGGTCGAGGGGCCATCAGCGAGCAGATCGCCCTTCTTCACTTTCTGTCCCACTTCAACGACAGGGCGCTGATGTACCAGCGTGTCTTGATTGGAACGATCGAACGTGATCAGAGAATAGACGCGATCTTTGGGTTTGGATTTCTTGTCGGCCTTGGCCGCGCTGCGCACCACGATCTTCTGAGCATCTACGTAGATCACTTGGCCGTCCTCTTCAGCCAAGACCACCAGACCGGAGTCGCGAGCCACGACGGCCTCCATCCCCGTGCCCACATAGGGGGCCTGGGGCTTGAGCAGGGGAACGGCTTGGCGCTGCATGTTCGCGCCCATCAGCGCGCGGTTGGCGTCGTCATGCTCCAAGAACGGGATGAGCGACGCTGAGACGCTCACCAGCGCTGACGGGGAGACTTCGATCAGATCGACTTGCTCGCGGGGCACGGTGCGAATATTCTCTTTCCCCGTGCGGATCTCGACCATCTCCGGGATGATTCGGCCCTCTTTGTCTACTGGGGTGGTCGCCGGTGCGATTCTATATTTCTCTTCTTCATCGGCCATCAGATAGAGCGTCTCTTTGGTGAGCTTCCCGTTCTTGACCACGCGATAGGGCGCTTCGAGAAAGCCAAAATCGTTGATGCGCGCATACGTAGCCATCGAGGTGATCAGGCCGATATTCTGGCCTTCGGGGGTTTCGATGGGGCAGATCTTGTCGTAGTGCGAATAGTGCACATCGCGCACTTCGATCTTGGCGCGCTTCTTGCTAGAGCTGCCCGCCATCGCCGAGAGCCGGCGCTTATGCGTCAGCTCCGTCAACGGATTGGTCTGCTCCAAAAATTGGGAGAGGCGCCCGGTGTAGAAGAGCTTGTTGAGAGCCGCTTGCACCGTGCGCCCGCTGATGAGATTGCGCAGCGGCTCTTCTTCTTCTAAGGACATCTTGCCCAGGCGATCTTGGGTGAGGCGCACCATGCGTTTCAGCCCCGCGCGCAGCGCATCGAGCGCGATCTCACCGGGGGGCTTGATGCGCTTATTAGCTAAATGGTCTTTATCTTCGACCAGCTCTGGATGGGCCGGGACGTCCAACAGCCGCTTGAGTGTCAACGCGATCTCTTCTTTGTGCAAGACGACATCGTTGATGTCGCGCTTCAGCCCCAACTTTTTGTTGATCATAAAGCGCCCCACGCGCGAGAGGCTGAACGTCTCGGGATTAAAGAAGAGATTGATAAAGAAGTCTTGCTTGATCTTTTGGGTGGGGCGCTCCGCGCCGCGCAGCTTGCGATAGATGAGATCGAGCGCCTCTTCAGCAGAACCCGTCTTGTCTTCGTCGAGGCTCTTCTGAATATAGGGGTCCAGACACTGAAGGCTGGCCACGTGCAGCTCCAGAATCTGTTCGATGATATCTTCGGTGAGCCGCTGGCCTTCCCGCGCGATGAGCTTGCTTTTGACACTGACGGGTTCGGTGAGAACGCAGTCCCGGTAGCGTGCTAATTTCTCGCGCGTTATGGGGTTGACCGTCACGGAGTAGAGCTTGTAAATATCAGGGGTTGTGTAGCCCAGGGCGCGCAAGAGCGTCGTCGGGGGCAGATTGCCCTTGCGGTCTAGCTGCGCTTGCACGCGATCTTTCTTGACGTCCAGCACGAACTCCAACCACGCGCCATAGTCGGGGAGGATCTGGGCGTGATACTCGGTCGGACTCTCTTTGGTAAAATAAACGCCGGGGGAGCGCGTGAGATGATTGACGATCACGTTCTCGGAACCGTTGATGATGAACGTCCCGCGTGCGGTCATCAACGGGACATCGGCGATATAGAGATCGTCTTCCCGGACTTTTTTGCCGTCTTGACGCAAAACGCTATAGACGCGCAGCGGCGCGGCATACGTGCGATTCTTGTCTTTGCACTCTTGCTCGCCGTAGGGTGGTGGCCCCAGACGGGGGTTGACCATCTCTAGCTCGATATTCTCGCGCCCTTCGCCCTTGATGACCCCGATCTCTTTGAACAGCTCGCGGATCCCCTCGGTCAAAAAGCGCTCGTAGGAGCGCTTCTGATCGTGCAGCAGATAGGGCAATTCTACGCCATGCCCCACCCGACCCCACGAACGTCTCGTGCGCATAGACTCTCCCTCAACCAGTCTCTACGAGCCTGCAGAGCCAACGACTCTCAAGACTCTATAGACTCTACTGAATCTCGACTTCCGCACCGGAGGCGACCAGTTGCTCTTTGATCTTGTTGGCTTCTTCTTGGTTGAGGCCGTCTTTGATCACCGCGGGCAGATTATCTACAAGGTCTTTGCTCTCTTTCAGCCCCTTGCCCGTGATATCTTTGACGACTTTGATGAGCTGGACTTTCTGTTGCCCAGCGTTCTTCAGCACGACTTTAAATGTCGTCTGTTCGGCCGTCGCCGTCGCTCCAGCGCCCGCGGCCGCTCCCGGCATGGGAGCCATCATCATCGGGACGCCCGCAGAGGCCTTCACACCGAACTTCTCCTCGAGAGCCTTCACCAGCTCCGCCAACTCCTTGACGGTCATCTGCTCCACCGTCGTGACCAGCTCCTGTACGCTTGGCATAAGAGATTCCTCCTCTTGAGATTTCACTGAGATTCACGCTTCTTGCGCACTTCGTCGAGAACGCTGACGAAGTTCTGCACCAACGCTTGGAGTGTGCCAGCCAATTGCTGAATGGGGGCCTGCAGCGTCCCTACGACCATCGCCAGAAGCTCTTGGCGTCCGGGGAGCTTGGCCAATTCAGCAGCCTCTTGAGCGCTGACCGCTCGCCCTTCTAGCACACCGCCCTTGATCTTACACTTCTCGTACTTTTTCGTCAGCTCTTGAGCGACTTTGAAGACCGCTACGGCATCGTCGTAGCCGATACACAGACCCGTCGGGCCACGAAAATAGCTCTCTGTATTTGTGATCCCCAGACGCTGCGTGGCGATCTGCGCCAGAGCGTTCTTCACGACCAAATACTCCAGACCCTTCTGATGCAGCTCGCGGCGCAGCTCGCTCATCTCCCCCGCGGTCAGCCCCTCAAAATTCGTGAAGACCAACCCCTTGGAACGCTTGAATCGCTCCTCCAAAACCGCCACCATCTGCTCTTTCTCGGCTGTAGGCATAAATCCGCTCCTTGCGCCTAGAGCTTGCGCGCCGCCACTAATTTCTGCAGCTCGTCAGAGTCGAGTTTGATCCCCGGCCCCATCGTCGAAGTGATCGTCACCGCTTCGAGATAGCGCCCTTTGACATCCGCGGGCTTCTCCTCCAGCACCGCCGTAGTCAGCGCCAAGAGATTCTCCTGAAGCTGCTCCGGCGTGAAGGAGCACTTCCCAAAAAGAGAGTGAACGTTGCCGTATTCGTCGAGGCGGAACTCTAAGCGCCCGCGCTTGAGTTCCTTGACGGCCGTGCCGATATCGGCCGTGACCGTTCCGGCCTTGGGGCTGGGCATCAGCCCGCGCGGCCCGAGAACCTTCCCCAGCTTGCTCACCACGCTCATCATATCCGGGGTCGCGACGACCCTGTCGAAATCCATCCAACCCTCTTCGATCTTCTTGACCAGGTCTTCGCCGCCGGCGTAGTCCGCCCCGGCCTCTTGGGCTTCTCTGAGCTTGTCGCCCTTGGCAAACGCTAAGACTTTGACGCTCTTGCCCGTGCCGTGCGGCAGCGTCACCGTCCCGCGCACGCGGTGCTCGTTCTTCTTGGGGTCAACCCCCAAGCGAAAGACGGCCTCTGCCGTCTCGCCGAACTTCGCCGTCGCACATTCTTTCAAAAGCTTTATCCCCTCGGCCAAGGGGTAAAAACGCTCTCGATCTACTCTCTTGATGATCTCTTGGTAGCGTTTGCTTCGCTTCATAATACTCGATCAGCGCTCCACGATCTCGATCCCCATGTTGCGGGCCGTCCCCATGAGCGTGCGCATCGCCGCGTCGAGATCGTAACAGTTCATATCGGGCATCTTCATCTCGGCGATCTTTCTCAGCTGCTCTTTGGTGATCTTGCCCACTTTCTGAGTATTGGGCTGCCCGGAACCCGCCGAGACCCCCGCCGCTCGTTTGAGCAGCTCGCTGGCCGGGGGCTTCTTCAAGACAAAGTCAAACGAACGATCCGAATAGACCGTAATGACCGCTGGGATAATCAGACCCTTCTCTTCGTTCTTGGTCGCGTCGTTGAAGCGCTTGCAGAACTCGGCAATATTGATCTTATGCTCGGCCAGCGCCGGGCCGACCGGCGGCGCCGGGGTCGCCTGCCCCGCCGGCAATTGTAGCTTCACCACGCCCGCGACGGGCTTCTTCTTCGCTGCAGTCGCCATATACCAACACTCCCCTTAAACTTTCTGAATGCTCTCGAACGACAGCTCCACCCGCGTCTCGCGCCCGAAGATCTTCACCACGATCGTAGCCATCTCGCGCTCTTTATCGATCTCCACCACCGCGCCGGTGAAGTCCGCGAACGGCCCTTCGATGATCTCGACGATTTCACCGACTTCAAACTCCACCTCGATCTTCGGGCCAACGGCCTTGGGCACCTCCAGCAAGCCCGCCTTGCGCTTGACGACCTTCATATCTTCTTCGTCCAGCGGCAACGGCGGATTGCCCACAAAGCGACACTTCAAGCCCTCCGGCAATTGCAGCAGCTCTTGAGACATATCCATCCGCGCAAAGATATAACCCGGAAAGAGACGGCGCTTCTCAATGTGCTGCACCGTGACGACTCGCTTGTCTTTGTACTCTTTGATCTTCACCAGCCCTGAAGCACGCGATTCGATCTTGTCTTCTTTCTCCAAGAGATCGCCCTGCTTGAGCACCATCTGCTCTTTGAGGCGCGCCAGATACTTCTCGGGGATGACCAACGTCACTCGCTCTCCCCCCTCGAGCTTCTCCAGCTCGATGCGCTTGACGCGATCGCGGTGAACGACCGTCGTCTTGACCGCAGGGGCTTTGAAGTGCGCGTCGGAGTCGGTCGTCAGCGGCACCCCCGGGGGCAACTTCTGCCCCAAACGAATATCGCGGCGCACGCGCTTCTCTAACGGGATCAGAAACTCCTCTTCATTGCGATTGCTCATCTCGACAATGACGCGCTGGAGCGTCTCGATACTCTTCACTTTCGCGTCGTAGCTCATATAGCGCGGGGGCTTGACGGCGATAATTTCACCCTTCTGGATGCGCTTGTTCGCCTCGATTCTCAAGTCGTATTCATAGGGCACACGATATTCTCCCGTCCGCCCGCGTCGCCCCTTGGTGGTGATCACCTCTTCAATAGGCGCGAGAAAGCGCATCTCCGAGCCGTTCACTTTGAACAGATCCACCCGGCGCTCTAGTCCCAGCTCGCGCACGCGTTCTTCTAACTGCTCAGCCACTTTCAGCTCGCTGCCCGCGTAGGTCTGCAGGGCATACCACCGTTTCATAATTTTATTCTGACTCTTACGCGCTCGGCCTATCGCAAGAGCTGCTTTGCCCCTTCTCGAAAGAACAGGTCCAGCACGCCTATATAAGCCGCCAAGATCAAGACCATGAGAATCACCAGAGAAGTCAACCCGATCAACTCGACCCGGTTGGGCCAGGTGATCCGGCTCAGCTCGCCACGCACCTCGCGCAAATAATTCAACACTCGCTCTTTCATAGAATCTCGCGGGCAGGCCCGGGAGGATTTGAACCCCCAACCTGCCGATTTGGAGTCGGCTGCTCTGCCAGTTGAGCTACGGGCCTATGCCTAAGCTCACTTTGCCCTTACACTTCTTTGTGGGCTGTGTGCTTGCGACACCATTTGCAGTACTTCTTCAGTTCGAGCTTGCCCCGCGCGTTCTTGGGGTTCTTCGTCGTATGATAGTTGCGGTGACGACAGACCGTACAAGCCAGCGTCACGTGCTCCTGAGGCATCGCGTTCCGCTCCCTTATGCTAAGATCTTGGTCACGACG
>JANWXV010000032.1 GCA_025057405.1 Candidatus Bipolaricaulota bacterium
GTTCGGAGTTGATCGTGGCGACGTAGGCGATCTCGAACTCTAAGAGAATCCGAGCGATCTCTTCAAAGAGCTTGGGGGTGTTATTATAGGGCGAGAGCTTGACTCCCACGGGGATTTTGACTGTTTTCGTTACGGTTTTGAGAACTTGGCGCACGCTGGGGGGGGCCATGGCGATGGGGACTTCTTCTAAGTTCGGACAAGAGAGATTCAGTTCGAGGGCGTCTGCTCCGGCTTTTTCGATAGAGATCGCGATTTCGCGATACTGCTCGATGGGGTCTAAGCGATGAGAGCACTGCGCACTGGCGATGCTGGCGATGATGGGTTTTTTATAGCGCTCTTTGAGGTGAGGGATGATCTGGGCGTATTGGTGATAGCCGAGATTGGGCAGGCCCATCGAGTTGAGCGAGCCGATATTATTTGGGAGTCGTTCGCGCAGGCGGGGTTCGGGGTTGCCCGTTCTAGGGCAGTGGGTCATGCTCTTGGTGACGACCGCGCCGGCGGCCGATTGCGCGAGGCGTTCTAGCTCTTCGCGCGTCACGGAGTTTGGCCCCGAAGCGTTGGTGATGGGCGGATATACTGAGAGTCTCATAGCGCTTGATTATAGAGAAGTGTGTGAAGAGCGTCAAAGGAGCGTGGTGGGCGCTAGAGGATTCGAACCTCTGGCCTTCCGCGTGTAAGGCGGACGCTCTCCCGCTGAGCTAAGCGCCCCTTCGATTGCTCTCTAGAGCGAGTTCATGCGCACGGTCATCACGGGGACTTTGGAAAGACGCACTACTTCTTCCGTGACGCTCCCCAAGAGTATTCGATCTAGCCCGCGTCGCCCGTGCGTCCCCATCACGATCAGATCAATTTTAGAAGCTTCCGCAAAATCCAAGATCACCTTCGCCGGCATCCCCGTCTTCAAGACCGTCTCGACGCTCTCAACGCCCGCCTCACGAATCGTCTGAGCCGTCTTCTCCAAAATATGCTTGCCCTCTTTGTTGAGAGCCTCCAAGATGCCCTGCTCAGCAATGCTCGCGTACTCAAAGAGCAGCGCAGGAGGCTCAGCCACAAAGAGCAGATAGATCTTCGAGTCGAACTCCAGCGCAATGGTCGTCGCGCAGTTGATCGCCTTCTCCACGCCCCTCGAGCCATCGGTGGGCAAGAGTATCCTCTTGAACATAAATTTTTCTTCTCCTTGCTCTTAGAGCACGTTCTCCACAGTGTCGCTGGGCAGCGTGGCCGCCAGCTCCTCTAGGCCATCCTCATCGAGAATATAGATCTTCCGGCGCTCTAATTTAATGAGCCGGCGCTCTTCCAACTCTGTGAGTGTGCGAATGGCTGTCTCCGTCGAGATTCCGGCCATCTCGGCCAAATCGTTGCGGGTGAGCTTCGCGGTGATGCGCAGCCCCTCCTTCTCCGGCACTCCGTATTCGCGAGCCAAGGCGAGGAGAATCCGAGCGAGCCGCGCGCGACAGCTCTCATAAGCGACTTCGATCAGCTTCGCCTGAAACCCCTGCAGTTCTCGCGCGATCTTCTCCGCCAATTGCAGGGCCACGTGCGGATGACGCTTGAGAAAATCTAAAAACTCTTCGCGCTTGATAAAGCGCGCCGACGTGGGTTCGAGCGTGCGCGCCGAGGCCCCATGCGCCTTCCCGTTAAAGATATTCTCTTCCCCCAAGAGTTCTCCGGGGCCGACAATCTTGAGGATCTGTCGCTTGGCCCCACTGCCCTGCTTCACCAACTTCACTTGCCCCTGACAGATGATAAAAAACCCAAACGACGGTGCTCCCTCGTGAAAGATCGTCTCATTGGCTTCATAGCGAACCGGGCGCAGGAGCTTCTGCAGCTCTTGCTGGGCACTCTCGCTCAAGCCTTGAAAGATCCAGGAACACCCGGCGCACCCTTGGGCACCGCAGATGAGCGGGCCTTTGGGAGGCTTGCTCTGTACGACAACATGCTTAATAGCCACGAACCCATTTTAGTTCATAGGAGGAGCCTTGTGCAAATCGCGCTAGGGGTAGAGAGAACGTGCAGAATCCAACAGAAGAATGCGACGCCCGTGCAGTTCGATCACGCCGCGCTCGGCCAATTGATGGAGCACCCGGCTGACGGTCTCCGGAGCGATACCCACCAGAGCGGCCCACTCGTCGCGCGAGAGGTCGAGATCAACCAAGCGCCCGCGCTCGGTCACCGTTCCGAATGCTTCAGCTACATTCTGGAGCGCCTCGGTCAGGCGCACGGCGCTCTCGGTATAGGCGCGCTGCACCAGCGCGCTGCGCAGATGACAGAGCTGGCGGGCCATATGCGTAGCCACCCAGAGCAGAAGATCGGCGTGCTCCATTCCGATATTTCTGAACTCTTCTTGAGAGAGCCACAACAACCGACTCTGCCGGAGCGCGATAGCCGTCTGCATCTGGGGAGTAGAACAGAGCGATTCGCCGCTGCCCAGCAGTTGCCCCGGCCCCAGGAGCCGCACCCACCGAAGACGCTCTTCCGCATCGAGCGAGATCTCCTTCACCACGCCTTCGCAAAGACAGTAGAGGCCATCGGCGGGGTCGCCTTGGGTGTAAATCGTGCTGTCTGCAGGGTATTCAAGAAGATGCGCTGCGGCCCGGATGATCTCGATCTTCTCCGGGGCCAGACCAGCAAAAAGCTGAGCGGGTATCTCCACCATAGTTATCACATTAGCTTACTAGAGAGCGCGCGCAAGAATTATGAGCCTTCTCAAATTCGGGGATGAACTCTATCAAGAAAAAGGCTGATAAGAATCACAGAGGGCTGACAACGGATTTCGGTAGCGGATTAAACAGATTATTAAAAATCAGCTTAATCTGCTACCCGAATCTGCTGTCAGCTCTTGACTGGAGAGAGCGCAACGGAGCTTAGGGTCTCTTTCAGGACCCTCCCCAGACGCTTGATGCCCTCTTCGATCTTCTCTGGAGCAGCGTTGGAGAAGTTCAAGCGCATGGTGTTGTGGCCCGTCCCATCGGGGTAGAAGGCCCTTCCGGGGACAAAAGCGACGCGCTCTTTGACGGCCTCCTGCAAGACTTGAGCCGCATCTAAATGCTCTGGGAGGACAACCCACAAGAAGAGTCCTCCCTGAGGACGCGTCCAGTGAACTTCTGGGGGGAAGTATCTCTCCAACGCCCGCAGCATCGCATCGCGCCGCTCGCTATAGACCGCGCGAATAGAGCGCACGTGCCTATCTAAGAAGCCGCCGCGGGCGACTTCATAAGCGACCATCTGATTGAACGTGCTCGTGTGCAAATCAGTTCCCTGCTTGGCTTGCACCAATTTTTGAATGATCTCTTTGGGCGCGATCACCCAGCCCAAGCGCAACCCCGGCGCTAGCGTCTTCGAAAAAGTGCTCAGATAGATGACGTTCCCGCTATAAGACGCGCCGTTGTGGGCTTGATACTGATTGTCGAGCATGACCAAAGATGGAAGATGCTCGCCTTCGTAGCGCAACTGTCCGTAGGGATCGTCTTCTATAATGGGCACTCCGTAGTGATCGGCCAGCTGGATCAGTTGGCGGCGGCGTTCTAGGGTGAGCGTCACGCCCGCGGGATTGTGAAAATTGGGCAGGGCATAGATGAACTTAGGCCCACTCCGTAAAGCCTCTTCGAGTTCATCGGTCCTCATGCCGTCGTCATCCAGACCGACGGTGACGTACTCGACTTGGTAGGCGTTCCACGCTTGCAGAGCGCCCAGATACGTGGGCTTTTCTACCAAGACGTGATCACCCGGATTGATAAAGATTTTGCCGATGAGATCGAGCGCCTGCTGGGAGCCGCTCGTGATCAGAATATGGTCGGCATCTACAACGATCCCATAGCGCGCCGTATGGCGGGCGATCATCTCGCGCAAGGGGCGATAGCCTTCGGTCGTGCTGTATTGCAGCGCTTTAGGGCCGTGCTCGTTCAGAACTTTTTGACAGGCTTCTTGAAATTCTTTGACGGGGAAGACCTCCGGGGCCGGCAGCCCACCCGCAAATGAGATCACATCGGGCTGTTCCGTGACTTTCAACAGCTCGCGCACCGCGGAGCTGTGCATCCTTTGCGTGCGTTGGGCATATCGCTTCGTCCAGAGCACTTTCATAGTATCCCCTTTCTTTACAACGATTATGCAACACTTTGCAGCCTTCTGCCATGATCTTAGTCAAATGCTCGGCCCCGTCCGCCTCCACCCGCCAGCGTCAGAAACTGGACTTCGCCCGCTATAATAGAGTAAGATTCGGATCGGGCTCATGTTCGTAGGGCTACGATCCTCCATGAAGAACGATCTCAGCGCGTCGGCGCATCGGATTTGGTGGGCCTATGCGGAGCATCTGATTCGTTGCAACGATCCGGATCCCGAAGATATGAAAGAATTGCTGAATCTGGATAACAGAAGCGAAGACGCAGCCCTCTATTTGCTGGCCTTCGGCTACGCCAAGCGCCGCTACGACCCCGATCACGTGCGGGGGCTGCTGGCCTATCTGATCAGCCGGTATCCCGCCCCAACCGAGGACCCGGCGCGCCGGGAGCTTCTGCTCAAAGATATTCGCCAAAAGAAGATCAGCCTATCGGACTTGACGGTGGAAAAGCTCTGCGGGACGCATCTGAACTGGGAAGAGATCTTTCGGCTGGTCGGCCGAGAGTTCAATCCCTCCCGCACCAAAGAACACGTTCGCAAAGTCTATGACGAGCTGATGCAAAAATCAAGGGAGAGATCGCCATGAATAAACACAGTTATCATTCTTCTGAGGATGCGTGGTTTCTAGAGAAGCTGAAGTCTATGCCCCTCGCTTCTGAGGGGCTTCGTTCCCACCCCACACGTGCTGTTCTGCACGCGTATCTGCACAACCGTTTGCCGGATCGCTGGCTGAGCGCCGAAGAGCTGCAAGCCGAGGCCAAGCCTTGGACACTGACAGCCGTTTCACAACACGTGCTCCACTGCCCCCGTTGCCAAAGCGAGATCGCTCAGATGCGACGCGCGCTGCTGCAAAACCGTTGGGACGAGGTGATCTCTTCCCTCAGCTCTCCACAAGCGGTCTTCACGCACCTGCGGGCGCTTGCGCTGGTCGTGGCTATCTTGCTCTTGCTGAATGGAATGCTTCTCATGCTCTTCCCCGCACCAGGAGGGAAATTCATCCCGTGCAGCACGTTGATCAAGAGCCTCCAGTATAAGGGCGAAAGCGCAGAGAAGTCTGGGCCTCCGGTCGTTGATCTGGATGCTAACAGGCTCTGCTGGAGTTCTTCTGCAGGGCAGATGTGGCAAACGTGGTGGGCGTGGGGAATCCTAGCGATCTGGCTCCCGCTATTGCTGCTGCACATTCTCTGGGTTTGGGCCAACCACTCGGAACTGCAACGGCAACGCGAGTGGGCGTGAGCGGTGCTCTTTTGCTAAGATAGAGCATCATGCGCTGGGTAAGGTTCTCGCACAACAACGAAGTCCGCCTCGGAGAAGTGCGCGGCGATCTTGTCTATTCACACACAGAGCGCTTCGCGCTGAGTTCGCTTAAGCTCTTGGCTCCGGCGCAGCCCACCAAGATCGTCTGCGTGGGGGTCAACTATCGCGATCACGCTGCGGAGATGGGGCGCAAGATCCCTGAACGCCCCGTGCTGTTTTTTAAACCCCCCTCCGCGCTCATCGGCCCGGAAGAGACGATCTATCTCCCAAACTCTGAGAGAGTGGACTACGAGGGCGAGGTCGCTCTAGTGATCAAAGAGCGCTGCAAGCGTGTCAGAGCCTCTCAAGCCTACGAAGTGATCTGGGGATTCACGTGTTTTAACGACGTAACGGACCGTGCGACGCAAGCGTGGGACCTGAACTGGGTGCGCGCCAAGGGCTTCGATACGTCAGCCGTACTGGGACCTGTGTTGGTCTCGCCCGATGAGCTATCCGAGCCGTTGCGCCTAGAGACGCGGGTCAACGGGCAGGTGCGCCAGAGGTCCGACACGGGGCAGCTGATCTTTGCGATTCCCAAGCTCATCGAAGAGATCAGCAGCGTGATGACGCTGGAGCCGGGGGATGTGATCGCCACGGGGACGCCGGCGGGGGTCGGTCCGCTCGCTCCGGGGGACATCGTTGAAGTAGAGATTGAGGGGATTGGTGTCTTGCGCAATCGCGTGGCCAGAGCAGCCTGACTATGATTTGCGCGCCGGGCGCCGAATCTAGATAATGTAGAGTCTCTGAGGGGCCGTAGCTCAGTTGGGAGAGCGCCCGCTTTGCAAGCGGGAGGTCGGCGGTTCGAATCCGCTCGGCTCCACCAAGAAGGAGTCCGATATGAGTGCCCTCAAAGAGCGCGCGAAGCAACTCATTGACCAGTTGCCCGACAAGGTCGTGGCCCAATTGCTCGAAGATCTCGAGGACATTCTCGATTTAGAGCAGGCGATTGCCCAAGAAGGAAATCAGCCTGGGATGCCTTTGGAACAATTTCTGGAGGAGCTTAAGCGCGAGGGCAAGTTGTGATCTATCAGCTCGTCGTCAAGCCCGGAGTGCAGCGCCAGCTCCGTCAGCTCGATTCTCCAGCGCTCCGCAGGATCATGCGAAAGTTCCAGCAACTCCAGCAAAACCCAAGACCGCCAAATGCGCAAAAGCTTCACGGTCGTTTAGAAGGCTATCGCGTTCGTGTAGGCGATTGGCGTATCCTCTACCAGATAGATGACCAAGCCAAAGAAGTTCGGGTTTATCGCATCAAGCATCGCTCTCAAGCGTACAGATGACTCAAATCTATGAATGTTAAAATCGCACTGGTCACCGGGGCCAGTCGCGGCATCGGCGCGGCGACGGCTCTAAAATTGGCCCAGCAAGGCTGCGACGTTGCTGTCAACTATCTGTCACGCGCCGATTCTGCTCAAGCCGTCGTGCAGCAGATCGAATCTTTGGGACGCAGAGCCATCGTCGTCCCAGCGGACGTCTCGGATTATGATCAAGTCCACAAGATGATCGAGACGACGGTGCACGAACTTGGAGGGCTGCACATCTTGATCAACAACGCGGGCTACTCGTCTCACGGAGGCATCGAACAGCTCTCGCTCGAAGAATGGGAAAGAATGCTCGCGGTCACGCTGAA
>JANWXV010000033.1 GCA_025057405.1 Candidatus Bipolaricaulota bacterium
TACGAGCGATTTCTCGAACAGCTGCAAGCTCAGAAGATCGCGCGCCAGCGCCTGCTCATCCCCGTCACGGTCGAGTTCTCCCCAGAGCGCGCTGAGCTGCTGGCTGAATATCTCGCTCTGTTAGAAGATCGTTTGGGAATTGGGGTAGCACACTTGGGCGGTCGAACGTTTGTGATCCGCGAGTGGCCGCAGGTGCTAACAAGCGACTGGAGCAAGACCGACTTCCAGACGACCCTCGAGCATCTGCTCGCGCTGCTGGAACAAGAGCGCACACCGACGCTAGAAGAGTTCGCTAAGACTCTAGCCGCGCGCGTCGCCTGCGAGAGCGCTGTCGTCAAGAACAAGCCGTTGACGCTCCCAGAGATGGAGTCTCTCGTGCGCCAGCTCAAAGCGACAAAAAACCCCTATTACTGTCCGCATGGGCGTCCCATTGTATTAGCATACTCGCTCTCGGAACTAGAGAAGAGATTCGGACGAAGATAGAATAGAGCTATGGACAAAGTCTTTCGCGATCCCGTGCACGATCTCATCCGATTCGATCGCACCCAGGACGCCCTCGTCTTAAAATTGATTGACACGCCGCACGTGCAGCGCCTGCGCCATATTCGACAGTTGGGCACTGGCTCGATGGTCTATCCCAGCGCGACGCACTCGCGCTTCTCCCACGCGCTGGGCACCGCGTTCTTGATGAAGCGCGTCGTGGAGCACTTTTTAGAATTGGCCCCACCCCCGTCTCTAGCTCAAACGCTCAGGGAGCACCGCGAACTGCTCGTGGCCGCCGCGCTCCTGCACGACGTGGGCCACCTCCCGTTCTCCCATCTTCTCGAAGATTTCACGCAAATCCCCCATGAGACCTGGACGGTGCGTCTCGTCCGCCATCCCCACAGCCAACTCCATCGCGTTCTCATCGAAGCCAACCCCCGCTACCCCGAACAGATCGCTCAACTTTTTAATCGCACGTTCAAACCCGCCTTCGCCGTCAAGCTGCTCTCCAGCCAACTCGACGTAGATCGCATGGAGTATCTCGTGCGAGACAGCTTGTGCACCGGGGTTACTTATGGCTATTTCGATGTGAACTGGCTCATCCATAGTTTGAGATTGGTCCAAGAGAACGACGACTGGGAGCTGGCGATTGACCGGCGCAAGGGACTGCACGCCGCTGAGGGCTACGTCTTGGCGCGCTATTATATGTACCAACAAGTCTATCATCACAAGACGGCGCGCGCGGCTGATGTCTTGATGCGCAAGACCCTTCAACGCGCTGCGGATTTGCTCCGCGCCGGCCACGATCTTCCTATGATGCCCCCCCTGCGCAAGCTCCTCCTCCGCCCCGCCGAGCTTTCTCTAGAAGACCATCTCGCCCTGGACGACACCGTCGTGCTCTTCGCCGTGAAAGCGTGGTGCGACGCTTCTGATCAGATTCTCTCGGATTTGGCGCAGCGCTTTCAGCAGCGACGGCTCTTCAAGACGCTCGACCTAGACGAACCCCAGTATCGCGAGCACGCAGATAAGCTCGCTCAGATCGCCCACGACGCCGGCTTCGATCCCCGGTATTATCTGGCGCTCGACCGCGCCGCCGACGACCCCTACAAAGAGAGCTACTTTCTCAAAGGGCTGCTGGCCAGCGAAAATATCTTTCTGATAGACAGCGACGGCGCTCTTATAGAACTCTCCCAAGCGTCGGACGTGATTCGCGCGGTGCGCAACAAGACCTACAGCCAAGATCGGCTCTGCTTCCCCGACGAGCTGCGCCAGAAGATTCTCGCGCTCTTCCAGAGCTAGATCAGATTCTCTTTGAGCTTGATCTCAAAGGGCTGAGCGAGTTCGTTGAGTTTCTCTTTGTTGCGGATGTAGATTTTGGGGCCTTCGAGTTCGACGTAGTTGCGTTCTTTAAAATGGCTGAGCGTGCGAATGGCCGTCTCAGTCGAGATGCCCGCTAGCTCGGCCAGTTCCGAGCGCGAGAGATCTACGCCGATATAGACCCCCTTCTCCGTCGGCTCGCCATAGACTTGAGCGATCATCAAGAGAATCCGAGCGAGTCGCTCGTTGCTGCCTTCGTAGCTCGCCTCGACCAAACGATCTTGAAAGGCTTTGATCTCCCGCGAGAGCTTCTCGATAATCTTGAGCGCCACTTTGGGGTATTTTTCCAAAAACGCCAAGAACGGTTCGCGCGCGTAAAAATTTAAGCGCGCCTCTTCCAGTGTCTCCGAATACGCTGTATAAACTTCACGGTCGAACATGGATTTTTCGCCGAGCATCTCGCCGGACCCCAAGAGCTTGAGAATCTGTTTCTTCCCTTGCGGGGTGTGCTTGGCTAATTTCACCTTGCCCGTACAGATAATATAAAAGCCGAACGCGGGTTCGCCCTCTTGGAAGATCAGCTCGTTCTTGCCATAGGAGATCGGGCGCGCCATCGCGCGCAACTCTTGCTTGCCTCGCTCGTTCAAATCCGAGAAGATCCACGAGCACTCGCCACGGCAGTCTGCGGGATGATCCGATCGCGTCATCTCCATGCCTCCCTTAACTGAAAGATGATTCCGTAATCTCTTCGTAAAGGCCCATCTTGTGAAACTTCTCTCTGCGCTGCTTCTGCAGCACGTCTACGGGCAGGGCAAGCACCTCGCGCAGATGGCGCTGCCACGCGCTTTTGAGGGCGCACAGGGCCATCTCTGGATCGAGATGGGCACCGCCGGGCGGTTCGGGAACGATCTCATCAATCACGCCCAATCTTAACAGATGCGGCGCTGTGAGCTTGAGAGCGCGTGCGGCCTCGGGGGCCTTGCTCGCATCGCGGAAGAGAATCGCGGCGCATCCCTCCGGTGTAATCACAGAATAGATCGCGTTTTCCAGCATCAAGACCCGATCGCCTATCGCCAACGCGATCGCTCCGCCGCTGCCCCCCTCCCCAATGATCGTCGCAATGATGGGGACTTTCAGATTGAACAGCTCATAGATATTCTGAGCGAGCGCGCCTCCGATGTTGCGCTCCTCCGCGCCCACGCCGGGATAGGCCCCGGGGGTGTCAATGAGCGTCAAGATGGGAAATCCAAAGCGCTCGCCGAGCTTCATCACTCGGAGCGCTTTGCGATAACCCTCGGGATGAGGCATCCCGAAGTTGCGCCTCACGTTCTCGGTAGCGTCTCTCCCCTTCTGCGTGCCCACGATGACTACGGTCTGGCCATCAAAGCGCGCGATCCCCGCGACGACCGCTGCGTCGTCTCCGTAGAGACGATCCCCGTGGAGTTCGTAGAAATCTTCAGTCAGCGCTTGGATGTAGTCGAGGGCGTAGGGGCGCTTGGGATGGCGTGCGAGCTTGACGCGCTCCCAGTCGTCGAGTTCTGGAGAGGGCGCGGGGCTGGGCGCAGGAGTTGCTGTCTGTCTCTTGAGGGCTGCGAGCTTCGCTTCGAGCCGCGCGATCTCCTCGGAGAGATCTACTCCGTTGCGGCTCAGAGCGCGCAACTGCTCGATCTGCCGTTGGAGTTCTTCGTAGATCATACGATGGCTTCTCTCTGGTGCGCTTCGCCAGCGACGGCTGAGCTGTGAGCAAGCAGCGGCGCGAAGAGCCGCAAGATCTTTATCAGCTCGTCGCGCAACTGCTCGCGCTTGACGACGTTATCTACAATCCCGTGCTCAAACGCAAACCGATCGGTCTGGAAATCTTCGGGAAGCTCTTGGCGAATCGTCTGTTTGATCACTCTTCGTCCCGTGAACCCGATGAGCGCGCCCTTCTCGGCGAGCGTGATGTCCCCTAAACTGGCGATGCTCGCTTCCACGCCAGCGGTCGTGGGATAGGTCATGATGGAGATAAACGGGAGTTTCGCGTCTTCGAGCCTCTTGCGGGCTGCGGAGGTCTTGGCCATCTGCATCAGCGAGAGGATCCCCTCTTGCATTCGAGCGCCTCCGGTCGCGGAGATCAACACCAACGCCGCGCGCTCTTGGACAGCGTACTGGATCGCTTGGCAGATCTGCTCGCCCATCACCGAGCCCATGCTGCCACCGATAAAGCGAAAATCCATCACCGCCAAGATAACGGGATACCCGCCGATGCGCGCCCGCCCGATGATGATCTCGTTGGCCAGGCCTGTCTCCTCTTGGGCTTTTTTGACTTTTTCCGAGTAGGGCTTGCCGTCTTCGTCTATGAATTGGAGGGGGTCGGCCGCGACGATCGGGCGGGAGATGTCCTCAAACGAGCCGGGGTCTACTAAGAGTTCGATGCGCTCAGGAGCCGTGAGGAAGAAGTACTCGCCGCATTTGGGGCAGATATTATTGTTCTCGCGGACGCGCTTCTTGAAGACGAGTTCCCCGCAAGCTTTGCACTTCATCCAGAGCGTCTCGTCGTCCTTGCGCTCTAGACGCTCTAGCTCGACCTTGAAGTACTTCTTTCCAAAGATCGCCAAAGATACTCCGCCCCTCCTTCTTGCGTGCGCTCGACGCTCATTCTATTATAGCATAAAGTGTAAGCGAGAGGGGAGTGGGAGGTGGGCTAGCACGCTATGTACAGGCTATTAGATAATATCCGAATTCTCGATCTGACCCGGCTTCTGCCCGGCCCTTATGCTACGCTCTTGCTGGCCGACTTGGGCGCAGAGATCATCAAGATCGAAGACCCCAGCGGGGGGGACCCCGTGCGCACTCTGCCCCCGCTCGCCAACGACGGCACAAGCTATCTCTTTCACTGGCTCCATCGCAACAAAGCGAGTTGCGCGCTGAACTTGAAGACTTCTGTGGGCCGGGAGGTCTTTCTCAAGCTCGCGCAACGCGCCGACGCAATTATAGAGGGCTTCCGCCCTGGGGTGACGGCGCGTCTGGGCGTGGACTATGCATCGGTGCGCTCCGTGAAGCCTGATATTGTCTATTGCTCGTTGACCGGATATGGGCAGAGCAGTCCCTATCGCGATCACGTCGGCCACGATTTGAATTATATCTCGATCGCGGGGCTGTTGGGGCTGACGGGACAAGACGAGCCGGTCATCCCTAGCGTGCCCGTTGCGGATTTAGTCGGAGGAACGCTCGCAGCGCTCTCTATCGTAGCGGCGCTGCTCAAGCGCGCGCGCACCGGCAATGGCGAGTATATTGATCTAGCGCTCACGGATGCAGCGCTTTCGCTGATGGCGCTGCACTTCGCCGATTATTTTGGTACACAACAAAGCCCTCAACGCGGACAGCTCCCCTTAGGGGGGCATTACGCGTTCTACGCTGTCTATAAAACCCGCGACGGGCGTTTTTTGAGCCTAGCTTGTCTGGAGCCGAAGTTCTGGCAGAGCTTCTGTGAGCGCGTCCAGCAACGCGATTGGGTAGCTAGACAATTCGATCCTGCGCTCACAGCAGAAGTACAGAAGCTTATAGAGAGCCGTTCGCTAGCAGAATGGCTCAGCGTGCTCGACTCACGACAGATCCCCGTTACGCCCCTCTACGAAGACCTCGCAGCAGTCCTTCAAGACCCTCACGTGCAAGGGCGCAGGCTCTTCGTCGAAGAGTTAGAACAGATGGCTTCTCCCATCAGACTGGCGCAGGCGCTCCCAGCCCCAGACCGGCTCGCCCCGCACTTAGGGCAGCAGACCGACGAGATTCTTAGCGAGCTGGGCTTTGCGCCGAGCACCATCGCGGGGTGGCGTAGGGAGGGCGTGATAGCCTAAGCGCCACTCCCTCCCCACGAACGAGCGGGATCGAAACCTACGGACTCGGCACGGGGGGCAGGCTCGATGACTTTCGGCTCCAGGCCCAGCACCTTGCGCACCAAGGGGTTGCGGCGATCGAGCCGATAGGCCTCGATCTCGCGGCTCTCGCCGGGATAATATTTGAGAATGAGTCTCCCGTCGCGCTTGATGCGCTCGAAGAAGTCCCGGGCCTCGTTCCACGTCGTGAAGCCCATCTCCGGGGTCGCACACAGTTGCTCGATCACCAGCTTCCAGCCGATATAGTGATACGTCCCCTCGAGCAAGTCGCGCTCCAGGCGGTCAAAAATCTTAATGAAGCGCTCCAAACGCTCGTCAATCGCCCCATCGGCGTTGAACGGGACATAGAGAGCTATGTCTTTGAGCACTTGGGCGACAGTGCCCTCCAGACCGCAGACGATGACCTCCTTGCCGAAGTCGTTGCGCGCCAGATTCAAGACGTCCAAGAAGATCTTATCGCCGGTCATGAGCACGTAGCGGCCGAACTCTTTGCGGAAGGCGAGCGTCCGTAGAATATCTACGGCCATGCGCATATCGATTTTGTTTTTGGTGGGGCGTCCCTCTCGATCACGGTCTTTAGGGACGTTGATCGCTTGGAGGCCCTCGTTGTCCAGATCGAGCTTGAAGTGTTCAGGGTAGGTCGGCTCACTGAAGTCCGCGTAGACGCTGATCAGTTTGACGCCCCCGAAGGAGCGCGCTTTCTCGACGAGTTCGTCGGCGGTCAGTTCGCGTCCGTATTGATGGCGAAAACCGATGTAGATATTTTCTAGATCGACAAAGACGGCAGTTTCGGGTTGTCCGTTCATAAAACTCCTCCTGTGCAGAATGACTAGACAAGCTTTCGTCTGTCAAAGACCGCGAATTCGCTCTATTATAAACGACCCCCTAGAAGCAAAGCAAGTGAACTTGCACGCCGCCCTGTTCTTGCGCTACGATCTCCCCTAAGAAGCGAGGATGAACGACTATGCTGCTCTTAAGCGAGACGCTCCACCAAGCCCTGCGTCGCTACCCCCGCGCCATCGCAACGCTCTGCGGCTCGACTCAAAACTCCTACGAAGAGTTCTCCGAGCGCGTCTGCCGCCTCGCCAACGGCCTAGCGAACTTGGGGGTAGAGAAGGGCGACCGGATTGCTGTCTTGATGCTCAATTGCCATCGCTTTTTGGAGATCTATTACGCGACGGCTCTTGGGGGCTATGTGATCGTGCCCCTGAACGTGCGCTGGGGCGCGAAAGAGTTCGCCTACGCGCTCCAAGACTGCAATCCCAAAGTCTTCA
>JANWXV010000034.1 GCA_025057405.1 Candidatus Bipolaricaulota bacterium
TCGGGGATGACGGGATTGACCTTGCCGGGCATAATGGAAGAGCCGGGCTGCAGCGCCGGCAAGCGAATCTCCGCGAGGCCCGCCTGAGGGCCAGAGTTCATCCAGCGCAGATCGTTCGCAATCTTGTAGAGCGCGACGGCTAAAGCTTTCAGAGCGCCGCTCAGCTCCACAGCCGTCTCCATTGTCGCCTGAGCTGCGAAGTGATTGCGCGTCTCGGTGAAAGAAATCTTTGTCTCGTGGGCGAGGGCTTGGGCGATGCGCTTGCCGAATTCGGGATGGGTGTTGATCCCCGTGCCCACGGCCGTGCCGCCGAGCGCCAGTTCAGAGAGCCTGGGCAAGACGGCTTCGATGCGCTCTCTCGCGAGCGCGATCTGCGCTGCGTATCCGGAAAATTCTTGCCCAAGAGTTATGGGCATGGCGTCCATCAAGTGCGTGCGCCCGGTCTTGACGATCTCCGAGAACTCGCGGGCTTTGGCTTCGAGAGCCTTCTGAAGGTGCTCTAGCGCTGGGAGAAGCTGCTCGTGCACCGCGAGCGCGGCGGAGATGTGCACGCACGCGGGGATCACGTCGTTCGACGACTGCCCCAGATTGACGTGATCGTTGGGGTGCACGGCCGTCTTGTCGCCGCGCTTCACTCCCAAAATCTCGCAGGCTCTGTTGGCGATCACCTCGTTGGCGTTCATATTCGTCGAAGTGCCTGAACCCGTCTGAAAAATATCTATGGGGAAGTGCTCGTCGAGTTTGCCGTCCACGACTTCACGCGCAGCTTGTTCGATGGCGTGAGCGTGGCGCTCGTCGAGCAGCTTGAGCTGGAGGTTGACTCTGGCCGCGCAGAGCTTGACCAATCCTAAAGCGCGAATGAACGCGCGAGGGAAGCGCAGCCCACTGATGGGAAAATTCTCGACGGCGCGCTGGGTCTGCGCGCCCCAGTAAGCATCCTGCGGAACTTTCACTTCGCCGAGAGAGTCTTTCTCGATGCGATAGCTCATAGCAAATCTCCTCTCTTGCTTTGGAGTCGCGTTAGGAGTATAAGTGAATAGACCCATTTTAGCAATGACAGAAGACACGGGAGGACTTGATGAAGCGCCTGCGGCCCGCGGCTGTCGCCGGGAGCTTCTATCCCGCAAGCTCGGAGCGCCTGCGCAAGACCGTCGAAGCGCTTTTAGCGCAAGCGCACACTCTGACGTTGGAGGGAAGGCTGCGCGGGCTGATCGTACCCCACGCCGGATATGTGTACTCTGGTCCCGTGGCTGCGACAGGATACAAGCTTCTTCAAGACCTCTCCCCCAGCCCCTCCCCGATACGGGGAGGGGAGCCTTCCCCCTTCCCCTTTAGGGAAGGGGGCCAGGGGGTTAGGTCTCTTTTGCTCGGCCCGGCGCATTACGTCTACTTCGTCGGTGCGGCGACTCTAGACTGTGACGCCTGGCAGACCCCGCTCGGCACGGTGAAGTGCGCTACAGATCTGATCGCTCGTGCTCTGAAGCACAACGATCTTCAAAACAATCCCGACGCCCACGCCCCGGAACACTCTCTAGAAGTGCAACTGCCCTTCGTGCAAACGGTGCTCCCCAATTGCGAGATCTTCCCCATCTTGACGGGCGAATGCGATTATCGCGAGCTGGCGTGCACGCTCGACTCGTATCTCGATGAGATAGATCTCTTCATCGTCAGTTCGGACTTAAGTCACTATTATCCCTATGACGAAGCCGTTGAGCGCGACGCTCTCGCTCACCGAGCTATTGAGAGTTTTGACTTTACGCTGATGGAAGACCGCGTCGAAGCCTGCGGGAAGACCGCGATTCTGACGCTCATGCAGATCGCCAAAGAGCGTCATTGGAAGCCCAAGCTCTTAGACTATCGCAATTCGGGGGACACGGCGGGTGATAAATTCCGAGTCGTGGGCTACGGATGCTACGCGTTCTATGAATGAGAGGCCCTCACCCCGCCTACGGCACCCCTCTCCCGTAGCTCACCTACGGGAGAGGGGCCGGGGGTGAGGGCCGAAGGAAGAGTGATGTCCGATGGCTGTCACGCTCGCAGAACTTCTAGACGCACGCACGCGCCAAGGCGCGCTCTACGAAAGGCTCGAAGACAGAAGAGTGCGTTGCTCTGCGTGTGCGCATCGCTGCGTGATCTTTGATGGGAAGCGCGGCATCTGTCAGGTGCGCTTCAACAGAGACGGTCAGCTCTACGTGCCGTGGGGGTATGTCAGCTCGTTGGGGCTTGACCCCATAGAAAAAAAGCCGTTCTATCACGTGTTGCCCAGCGCACGCACGCTCACGTTCGGGATGCTCGGCTGCGATCTGCATTGCCCGTACTGTCAAAATTGGGAGATCTCCCAGACGCTGCGCGACAAAAACGCCGGCGCTCTCCCGCACGATGTCACTCCAGAAGAATTGGTCGCTCTGGCCCAACGCTACGGCGCGCGCGCCGTCATCAGCTCCTACAACGAGCCACTGATCACTTCAGAATGGGCTGTCTCGGTCTTCACAGAGGCCAAGAGACTTGGGCTTCTGACGGGCTACGTCTCCAACGGCAACGCGACGCGCGAAGTCTTGCAATACCTGCGCCCGCATCTCGATTGCTACAAGATAGATTTAAAAACTTTTCAAGATAAGAACTACCGTGTGTTGGGAGCGGTGTTGTCGAAAATCTTAGACGGTATCGCGATGGTGCACGAGCTAGGCTTTTGGCTGGAGATTGTCACGCTCGTCATCCCCGGCTTCAACGACTCCGACGACGAATTGAGACAGATCGCAAAATTTCTCGTCTCGATCTCGCCGGATATCCCTTGGCACGTGACGGCGTTTCACAAAGACTACAAGATGACCGACCCGGAGAATACTCCCGTAGAGACGCTGATTCGCGCCGCGCAGCTTGGCTACGACGCGGGGCTGCACTTTGTCTATACGGGCAATCTGCCCGGCATGACTGGACGATTCGAGAACACCTACTGTCCGGGCTGCGGGGCGCTGCTCATCGAGCGCTATGGGTTTTCTATTGTGCAGAATAGACTTGACGATGGGAGCTGTCCCGACTGTGGTCGAGCGATTCCGGGGGTGTGGAAATAACGGCTTCTCGCTCTTCAGCTCTCCGAAGGCCGAAAGCCGATCCCAAAGTCGTTGCCCGCGAGAAATTGCGCCCCCAGCTCTTTCTGCAAGAGCCACTGGGATTGCAAGAACGCCTTATAGACGTTCTGAATCGCCGTGAAGAGCGCGTGCTTGCTCAGCCCGTCGGAGAAGATCTCTTGCTGCAAGACCAACTGTTGCAAAATCCCCTGAGGATGGATCATCCCGAAGCTGATGGGAAACCGATTGAGTTCTAGGCTGAGCAGGCGCAAGACGCCCTCGCGCTGCGGCACGCTGAGCTTCTGAAAAAGCTGCCGCACGTCGTCCGCGATGGTGACGCTCACTTCGACTAAGATTCTGTCGGGGCTGACCTTGGGATTGATAATGCTGACGGTCGTCGGCTGATTCTTCGGATGGTTCGCTAGGATCACCCAGTGCGCGTTGGGATGATCTACGTAGCGATTGAACTGGCCCTCTTCGACCAGCCAATTCTCGATCTTCGCTCTCATCGCTTCTATCTTATCCATAAGTTGCATTATAGGCCAGATCAGTTACGATTGCATCTGGGAACCCAAGAGTCTTACGAAGGGAGGAAGAGAGCGTGATGCCCCCAGAGGAGAAAGAGCGATTGCTGAACGAATTAGGCAAGCGCTACCCAGAGAAATTCGCGCCCGAAGAGATGGTCTTCAGCAGAATCCACCGGGGAAATCATATCTTCATCAGCACCGGCTGCGGCGAACCCCAGTATCTTGTCCGCGCCTTGGTGCAGTACGCGCAGGCGCATCCCAAGGCGATTCTCGATGCCGAGGTCTTTCACGTCTGGACGCTAGGCGTCGCCCCCTACGCCGATGAGAAGTTCCAATATAACTTTCGCCACAACTCGTTCTTCATCGGCCCACATACCAGAGAAGCCGTCAACCAGGGATTGGCCGACTATACGCCGATCTTTCTCTCGCATGTGCCAAGGCTCTTCGCGCGCGGGCTGGTGCCCATAGACGTCGCGCTCATCCAGACTTCACTGCCGGACAGCCACGGCTACATGAGCCTAGGGGTCAGCGTAGATATTACCAAAGCCGCGACGGAACGCGCTTCTTTAGTCATCGCTCAAGTGAATGCGTTCATGCCCAGGGTGCACGGCGACGGCTTCATTCACATCGAAGACGTTGATTTTGTCGTGCCCTACGACGAGCCATTATTAGAATTTCGCGCCGAGGCCGACGACGCAATCGCCCAACAGATCGGCAAATACGTCGCTCGACTCGTCCAAAACGGCGATACGATCCAGGTGGGCTACGGCAGCATCCCCAACGCGATCTTAGCCAATCTCTCAGAGAAGAAACACTTGGGCGTGCACACCGAGCTGCTCTCCGACGGAATCGTCGCCTTGATGAAGCAAGGGGTCATAGACAACAGCCGCAAGACGATTGATCGGGGCAAGACCGTGGCGACGTTCTGCATGGGCAGCCGCGAAGCGTATGAGTATCTTGACGACAACCCCGCAATTGAGTTTCGCACCGTAGATTATACGAATAACCCGCTCGTCATCGCGCGGCTGGACAACATGGTCGCGATCAACAGCGCGCTGGAGATTGACTTAACGGGGCAAGCGAGCGCGGAATCGCTGGGGCGGACTTTCTTCAGTGGGATCGGCGGCCAAGCGGACTTCATGCGCGGCGCGGTGCTCGCCCGCAACGGCAAGACGATCCTCGCCCTGCCCTCGACGGCCAATAACGCAACGGTCTCGCGCATCGTGCCCCTGCTCCAAGAGGGCGCAGGAGCAACCCTCAACCGCGGCGACGTCCACTACGTGGTCACCGAATACGGCATCGCGTATCTGCATGGCAAGAACATCCGCGAGCGCGCCATGGCTCTCATCGCCATTGCGCACCCTGACTTCAGGCCCCAGCTCATCGAAGAAGCGAAAAAGCTCCATCTTATCTATAAAGACCAAGCGTTCATCCCCGGCAAGCGCGGCGAATACCCCGAAGAGCTAGAGACCTACCGCACGACCAAGAGCGGTCTAGAGATTCTTTTAAGACCGGTCAAGATCAGCGATGAGCCGCTCTTGAAAGATTTCTTCTACGCGCTTTCAGATACTAGTCTCTATCGGCGATTTATCTCCATGCGCAAGGACATGCCCCACGAACGTCTTCAAGAGTTCGTCGTGATTGACTACACCCAAGCGATGGTCATCTTGGCGACGATCTCCCGCGAAGAACAGATCGAAGAAGTCGTTGGTGTAGGACAGTATAGCATTGACGAGCGCACGCATACGGCAGAAGTTGCACTGGTCGTGCGCGATGACTATCAGGGCCAGGGTATCGGTGCGGAGCTGCTCTCGTATCTGAAGTACTTGGCTAAGAGACAAGGGTTGCACGGTTTTACGGCTGAAGTCTTGCAAGAGAACCTCCCGATGCTCCATCTCTTCGAGAAGATGGGATTTGACATCGCCAAACGGTACGCCGAAGGGGTTTATGAGCTGAAGATGACCTTCCGGGAGGGTCAAGCCTGAGAGCTTGGCTTTCCCGAAGACTCAGAGTAGAATAGAAGCACTCTTGGTTAGTTAGAAAGGGGTCGTGAGTATGCGCATCGCTCTCTTGGGTGTCTCGTTGGCCGTGCTCAGCTTGGTCGGCCCGCTCACGCCGTCTCTCTACGCTCAGCCGCCGACTCAAACGCAACCGCCCGTCGAAGTCGTCTTCCCCGGCGACGCCAAGTTCTCCGAGATCGAGAGCAAATTCCGGGAGAAGACCAAAGTCTCCTCATGGGCCGAGGAGTTCCAGAAGCGCCAAGTCTTGGGCCAAGTCCGCGCCAGCAACGGCATCACCGGGACGATCTTCACCGAAGCCCTAGGCTTGATGGTCTTGCTGGCCAACCAAGTGCCCTATATCGTTTACGGGACGATCTCGATCCCCCAAGGCTCCAAGCTCGCTCAGAGAGACTTTTCTGGAAACTACGGGATCGTCGTGATTGCCGATCCGTTCGTCGCCGCGCTCTTAGATACAACGAACGGCAATATTGGAGCGTTTGTGACGCTGCCCGCGCAAGTGGCTACTGTCCCGTTGTTCCCCTTTCCCGTTGTGACTCCTCTCGTTGGCCCCTTGGGGATCTTTCAGGTGCTCGTCTCGCTCCTCACCGTGCCCGCTCCGCAAGCGCCGCCGGCGCCTCCGTCTCCGCAAGCCCCGGCTCCTACGTGCCCCCAAGACCTGCCCAACAAGAGCGACGTGAACGTTTCTCTCAACGCACCGGCGACGATTGCGACCGTCTCAGATGCTGCAAAGCTCTTTGAGATCGGCGTCGCGCCGCCGCACTTTCTCACCGTGCAGTCGTTTGCGCCGTCTTTGCAGTACTCGTTCACGACCGCTTTCTTCAGACGGATCGGGATCATCATTGGGCCGGGGAGCCAACAGATTCCCCTCACCCCAGAGATCCCCTTTGTGCTCTTTGCGACCAGTGGACCAAAATCCGCGTGCTTGCAAGCCACCCCGAAGCTCGTCAACGGCGTCCTCACCATCGTAGGGACAATCAGCACCAACTGACGAACATGGGAGCCAAGACGATGGCCCCGTTGGTGGGCGTGATCATGGGGTCGAAGTCCGACTGGGAGACGTTGCAATACGCCGCCGAGACTTTAGAGAAGCTTGGAGTCCCCTATGAAGTGCGCGTGGTCTCGGCGCATCGCACGCCCGATCTGCTCTTCGAGTACGCGGCTACTGCAGAGCAGCACGGGATCGAAGTGATCATTGCGGGCGCGGGAGGGGCGGCGCATCTGCCGGGGATGACCGCGTCGAAGA
>JANWXV010000035.1 GCA_025057405.1 Candidatus Bipolaricaulota bacterium
AGTCTTCGTAGGGAATTCGGATGAAGCTCTCCCACGAGTCATCGGAGGCGCGCCGTAGCAGTTCGCTGCCGCCGTCGGGGGCAAAGCGCATCGCTAGACGAACACGATACTCTTCATCTGTCGTGAACCCTATAAAGCCCTCTTCGTTTTTGAGCAACAGATCGCGCTCCCCGCTCTCGATGTTCACCCTGTAAAGATCGTGCGCTTGCGGGTCACGGTCGTTGAGCAGAATCAAAATCTCAGTGGGGTACTTACGGCTGACCTCTTGGATCTCGGCGCGCACGTTCTCCAAAGGCGTAAGGTCTTTGGTTTCGTTGGTCTCTAGATTCACGCTGTAAACGCGCCAGTTCTCGTCGCCGTCTTTGTCTTGGAGATAGAGAATATGTCTGTTCGTATAGGCCCAGAAGAAGACCCGGATGCCGCGCTTGGTGTCTTGGGTGACGGGCCGGGCTTGGTCGGGGTTGTCGGCCGGGCCGACCCAGACGTTGAGCACGCCGTTGACCGGCGCGAGAAACGCCAAGCGATTGCCATCGGGACTGAGGCGCGGCATCGCCTTATCGGGATTGGAAAAGAGCGCCTTGCGGGGGATCAGCTCTGTTCTTTTGATCATATCTTTGGAGCTCCTCTCTTCGGGTTTTTGAAGGGGATAGAGAATCTGTACGGCCGTTGGCAATGGCTCGCTGGTGAGCGCGAACGCCAAGGCATTGGCTTCGTCTAGCGAGACAGAGAGCGCTTCTTCGATCTGCAGATCAAGCGTGCTGCCCTTGGTAGCGAGCAATTGCTTAAAGCTCGACGTGACCGGGAGCGTCCCATAGACGATCCCGTCAATCACAATCGCGATCAGCTCGTTCTCGGAGAACGTAGCCGTCGCTTGGGCGAGGGCTTCGACGGTGCGCTCGGCGACGCGCAGGCGCACGATGGGCCCCGCAGGGCGTCCCGCGGGGTTCGTCTGAGCGCGAGCCTCTCTCAGCAGAACTCTCTCTACAATCGGCTTCTCTACGACGATAAAGTGCCGTCCTTGGCCCGGCTGCTCGCTCGCGCTGCGGTCCTTGAGCACTTGCTGACCCAAGCCCGTTGCTTGGAGGTCTTCGCCGGGTTGCCCTAAGCGCAGCACGCGCTTCAGCTCGATCAGGCCGCGCGTCTGGAGCAACCGTCGCACAGCTTCCGAAGAGATCTCGTTGGGAAGCGCGAGCCAGACGGCTAGCTGTTCTGTGCCCGCGGGCACGATCGTGCTCTGGGGGATCCCGTAGCGGTGCAAGCGCTGTTGCAGCGCTAGAATCATTTGGGCTAGCTCTTGCGTGTCAGCGCGCACGCTCAGATGAAAGAAGAGACGCCCCGGAATCGTCTCTGGCTTGATCTGAACGATCTGTTGCACGACTTGAGCGCGCTCTTCGGAGTCTTTGAGCGCGACCATCTGCGCCAGCCATAGCTCGACGATCTCGATCTTGCGCTGCTGCGCTTGTGTGCTCTCTTCTTCTCGGAGCAGTTGCTTGGTCTTGACGCGGGCCAGATGCGCTTTTTGATAAGTGTCTTTCAGTCTCTCATAAGCTCGCAGCGCTTCATCGAGCTTCTGCTCGCGCTCCAGAAGATAATAAATGCTCAGTGACGGCTCACGAATAGTGATCTTCGTCTGATTTTTCACGTCTCCATACCAAGCTTCGAAGCGCGCTTCGCGTTCTTCTTCGACGTAGTCGTTCAGCACGCGGTCGCGGATTTCAGCCAGCGCAGGCTGTCTCGCTGGTTTTTTCTCTTCGACTTTGATCAAGTGAAAGCCGAACTGCGTGCGCACCGGCTCGCTAACTGCCCCCACTGCGAGCGCAAACGCACTCTCTTCGAACTCTGGGACCATCTGGCCGCGCCTGAAAAAACCCAGATCGCCGCCGTTGGGCGCGCTGCCGGGGTCTTGGGAGTGTTTTTGCGCTAACTCTGCAAAGTCTGCACCCTTGTCTAGCTCTTGGCGAATCTGTTCAATCTGTTGTTTGGCTTTGGCTACTTCAGCTTCCGAGGCCCCTTCAGCGACCCGAATGAGAATATGGCGCGCGCGTATCTGTTCGGGTTCGTCGTATTTCTCGCGGTTCTTCTCTAAATACGCGGAGAGTTCTGCGTCGCTGGGCTGGAGAGTCCCGACGATACGATCGCGCAGTTTCTCGGTTTGCAGATAATTCGCAACGGCCTCGCGCAGCTCTCTCTTGAACTGAGCGAGGCTGCTGCCCCGCGCTTTCAAAATCTCGTCGGCTTGAGCTTCTGTCAAGCGATTCTGTTTCAAAATGCGCTCTAATTCGATCTCGGTGCGGTCGTTAATATCCCCATCGGGGACGACGATCTGGCGACGGCGCAGCTCGCGCGCGATCAGTCTCTTTCTTATGAGATCGTCCAAGACGCGCGCTTGCAGTTCCAAGCGCCGTTCCAGTCCTCCCACGCCCATCAAGAGCTTGCTGAAGTCTTGGCCGACTGGCGCGTAGGTGCGTTGCAATTGAGCGACCAGCCCGTCATACGCTTGCTGAAACTCTTTTTGAGAGATCTTCTCGCTCTCGATAACGACGGCGGATGGGTCTGAATGAGGCCAGAGCAGCAAAAAACCCAACGCGGCCAAGCCAGCTAGAACCCACAGCACCCATGAAGACATAGACATCCCCCTTTGTAAATAAACAGTGGAGATTATTATAAGAAGCTGGAGATAGACTTGCTAGCCAATACGGGTGCGGCTCAGCCTGCTGTTTAAGGATTCCATCCCGTCAGCGCCTGCCAAAGCCCCGTGTAATCGCCCCGCGGATTCCAGAAGAGATAGCTCGTTATCCCCACTTCGTGCGCCGCTCGCACCTGGGCACGAATATAGTCAACGTAAGTCATCGTCGCGGGGATGCGCATCTCAAACGCCTGCAAGAAGGGCCGCAGAGAGAGACCGCGCTTCTGCCCCGATGAGAGCGCTTTTTTAATCGTGCCGTAGGGATCGGCACGCAGGGCCTCGGTCTCATAGTGCGACGGATAGATCATGGGCGAGAGAACGTTCACATAGCGCTGAAAGGTCTCTAGATGTTGCCCGATCGGATCAATCTTCTTCAGGTTCCAAGGCCAGAGCGCTCGCCCGAAGACATCGGCCGAGAGTGCGATCTTCTTATGCAGTTGTCCGTGCGCACGTTGCAAGAAGCGCTCGATGGCAGCATAGCGTTCTGCATAGATGGGCTGGTAGGCCCCGCCGTCGGGCCAGCGCACATAATCGAACTGGATCTCGTCAAAGCCCAACGTTGTTACTTCTTCGGCAAGCGCTAAATTATATTGCTGGACACGCTCATCGGCGGGGGAGACCCAAACGAGGCCCTCACCCCGGCCTGCGGCCACCCCTCTCCCGTCTTGGCGGACGGGAGAGGGGCCGGGGGTGAGGGCCCCAATAGATTTCGCCAGCTTTGGATCATAAAAGAGCACATGGCGGGCGATGAGATAGAAGCCCTGGGCTTTGAGCTGGGGCAGCAGCGCGTTCAGTTTTAAGATGGGCCGCTGTGCCCCGATCTTCTGAGTTAAAGAGATCTTGGTGTCATAATAGACCAGACCGTGATTGTCTTTGACGTCTATGACGAGAGCGTTGAATCCGACGCGCCGCGCGTTTTTTGTGATCTCTTGGAGCTTCGCTGAGTGGGCCGCGACGTTTGCAGGCAGATAGACTCCCCGGATGGGCGCACGGGCAACGGAGGAGACAGCCGGCGCGGGAGCTTGGGCCGGCTGCGCAGCCAAGAGCACAAGCCCCAGCGCGGCCAGGGCGAATCCAACCCCGACCAGACTGAAGATTTTCCAGATGCGATGAGCGTTTTTCACACAGCCCAACTCCTGCGTCAGAGCGGGCCTCCGAATCGTTTATAATTTATAAAGCCCAAAAAGAGAGACAACCAAGGTCATATGTCCATTCTCTTAGAGAAAGCGCGTCAGCTGTTGACCGAGCGCGAGCTGTGTGATCACTGTCTGGGGCGGTTCTTCTCGGCGTTGGGGTCGGGGCTGCGCAATCGCGAGCGCGGCTACGCCCTACGCGTCGTCTTGCAGATGGAGGATCGTTCTATAGGGCGCGCTCAGAATCACTGCGCGCTCTGTCGAGGGGCCTTCGCCCACGTGAGCGAGTGGGCCGAGCGTGCTGTGACGGCCGTCTCGGGGCTAGAGTTCGATACGTATCTGATGGGGACGCGCGTGCCCGCGGAGATCGAATCCGTCGAGCAAGCACTCCAACAGAGATTCGGGCTGCGCGGGGAGCCGTTCAAGCAAGAGTTCAACCGCGAGGTGGGGCGTCTCTTTGGGACGCTCTTGGCCGAGCGCGGCCACCCCGTAAGAGTAGATTTCCGTGAGCCACAGATCGTCTTGCTGATGGACTTAGAGAAGTCTGAGCTGACGCTTCAGGTCCATTCGCTCTTTATCTATGGGCGCTACAAAAAATTCGTGCGGACGATCCCCCAGACCAAGTGGCCCTGTCGGGCGTGTCGGGGGCGGGGCTGCCGAGCGTGCGACTTCACGGGCAAGACCTATCCTGAGAGCGTCGAAGAGCTGATCAGTCCGCCGCTGCTGCGTGAGACCCACGGGAGCGGGACGGCCTTTCACGGCGCGGGCCGAGAAGATATAGACGCTCTGATGCTGGGCAGCGGCCGGCCCTTTGTGATCGAGATCAAAGAGCCGAAAGTGCGCACGCTCCCTCTAGAGTCTCTGCAAAGGGAGATCAACGAGCGCGCGGCGGGCAAAATCGAAGTCTCTCAGTTGCAGTTTGTCACCAGCTCTGTCGTTGAGCGCCTGAAGAACTGCGAGGCCGAGAAGATCTACGAAGCCCGCGTGCGGTTTTCTCAAGCGATCCATGCAGCTTGTCTGCAAGAGGCTTTCGCAACGCTTCTCAAGACCCCCATTCAGCAGAGAACCCCCCAGCGCGTGAGCCATCGTCGTGCTGATTTGGTGCGCACGCGCCGCGTGCTCGAGATCTCCGGAGAGCTGATCAGCCCGACCGAAGCGCTCATCAAAGTTCACAGCGAGGGCGGGCTGTATATCAAAGAGCTGGTCTCCGGAGACGATGGGCGAACCCAGCCCAGTCTCAGCGAGTTATTGCAGACGCCGGCGGAAGTCACCGAGCTGAACGTCTTGGAAGTCATCGGCGATTTCTTGTCCCCATAGACAGTCCCCCGGCTTATGTGCTAGAATAAACTACCAAGCGATCATTCTAGAGGGGGGATTATGAAAACTCTGAGAGTTGTTCTCTGGGGTCTTGTTGTCTTGTCGGTGGGGGTCTTGGTGGCGCAGGCTCAGCCTGTCGCGGGCTATGTCTCTCTGCGTCTGGTGGGGCCGAGCCATCTCTGCACGCTCGACTTCGACGGAGCGTTCGTCTGCAAGATTCGATTGGGGCAGACCCTGCAAGTCTGGGCCAAGGCCCACGGCAGTCCTGCGTGGGCGCCCATCAGTCTGATTGCCAACTGGCTCCCGGATCACGCGTCGTTTGAGTCGGTCTGGCGCCAAGGCGAAGCCGTCCAAGTCTTCACGTTCACGCCGCAAGAAGAACACGTCACAGAACCCAATACCCCATTGAGAGTGCGCTTCATCGCGCGCAACGAGTACGCCAGCGAGGGGCGCGAGCTGAGAATCTCTATTCAGCCCAATCGCCCGCCCGTCGCTGAGGCCGGCCCCGATCAGACCGTCCAGCCGGGGCAGATCGTTCTCTTAAGTGCTTTTGAGAGCGCCGATCCCGATGGCGAATTGTTAGAATATCGTTGGAGGCAGATCGCAGGCCCGCCCGTCTTGCTCTTCGGCGACGAGACGCTCTTTGCGGTCTTCATCGCTCCAGCAGCCCCGGCCCAGCTTGTCTTTCGCTTGAGCGTGAGCGACGGCGCTTATAGCGCCTATAAAGACGTCACCGTCTCGGTCGAGCCGAAGACGGCCTTGCTGACGCTGCCGGTGTTCAACGGGCTGAGCGCGCTCTTCGATGATCGTCGTTGAACTCAGAAAAACTGAAGATCGTCGGACTGACAAAGAGCTTTTCGGGGCCACAGCTCCCGGTCTTGGATGAGATCACTCTGAGCGTGGGAGCGGGCGAGCTGGTCGCTCTTTTGGGGCCGAGCGGCTGCGGCAAGACGACGCTCTTGAATATCGTAGCGGGGGTCTTCCCGCCCGACCGTGGAGAGCTGTATCTGGATGGCCAGCGCGTGGCCCACTGTCAACAGAGCGTCGCGTATCTCCCCCAGAGAGATTTACTGTTACCGTGGCGCACGGTGTTGGACAACACTCTCTTAGGGTGTGAGATCGTCGCGCCGCAAGAGAGCGCGCGAGCGCGTGCTGAGGCCCAGCGCTATCTGTCAGAGTTCGGCCTAGAGGGCTTTGAGCGCTATTATCCCGCGCAGCTTTCCGGGGGAATGCGCACTCGCGTCGCGTTGATCCGCACGCTCTTGACTCCGCAGAGAGAACTCTGGCTGCTCGACGAGCCATTCGCTGCGCTCGATGCGCTCACGCGCGCGCAGCTCCACCAGATGCTTCTCCAACTATGGCACAGCGCTCACAAGACCGTGCTCTTCGTCACCCACGACCTAGAAGAAGCGCTGCTTTTATCTGATAGAATCTGTCTCTTGACTGCACGGCCTGCGCGCGTCAAGACCGTCATCGAGAACAAGCTTTCTAGGCCTCGTGATCCCGTTAGTTCGGAGTTCGTCGCGCTGAAGCGCTCTCTGTGGGATTTGGTGCGCGCAGAGCTATGAGAGATCCAAGAGATCAATGGGCTTGGCTGGTGGGGGCCATCTTGGCGTTGGGACTGCTGTGGGAGCTGGGAGTCCGGCTCACGCAGAC
>JANWXV010000036.1 GCA_025057405.1 Candidatus Bipolaricaulota bacterium
TGCCCTTCTTGTTCTGCGCGCTGACGATGAGCAGCGTGGGGCGCGCGGCGGGCAAGATCGTCGAAGAAGTACGCCGACAGTTCAAAGAGATCCCCGGCTTGCTCGAAGGGCGTGCCAAAGCCGACTATTCCAAAGCCGTTGAGATCAGCACCAAGACGGCCCATCGCGAGATGGTGCTGCCCGCGCTCCTGGCGATCCTCGCTCCGGTGATCACGGGGATTCTCTTTGGGGCAGCAGCGGTGATGGGGGTCTTGGTGGGGGCGCTCGTCTCGGGGTTTGTTCTGGCGCTCTTGATGGCCAACTCCGGCGGCGCGTGGGACAACGCCAAAAAGTATATCGAAGAAGGTCACTTCGGCGGCAAAGGCTCGCAACCCCATAAAGCCGCGGTCGTCGGCGACACCGTGGGCGATCCCTTCAAGGACACTTCGGGGCCGTCGCTCAATATTCTGATTAAGCTAATGTCCATCGTGGCGCTGGTCTTTGTGGGACTAGTCATCCGATTCGCGCTCTTTTAGAAATAACACACTGAGAGTGAATGCCCACTCTGCAAGCGGGCATTCACTCTCTCTGCTCATCCACCGAAGAGATCGTTTGCCTTTGGAGTCTGCGCTCCGTATAATCCAAATCAGCACCATTCACAAACGGCTCACTCGCGGAACCTATGGCCAAGAAGGACCCAAATCAAATGAGTCTCTGGGAGCATCTCGATGAGCTGCGCGCCCGCGTGATCTACTCGCTGGTCGTCATTCTCGCAATCGCGATCATCGCGTATATCTTCCGCGAGCAGCTCCTAGCGTTTCTCACCGCGCCGCTGCGAGCGCTCACCGGCTCGCGCGCAGAACTCTTAAGACTGCTCGAATCGTGCCGCACGCTGCTGGTTGATCCCCATCTCCCGCAGATGCCCGAAGATCAATGGGCCAAGCTCGCGTTCGACTGTCGCAGCTTTCTCTTTCAAGGGGGGAGCCTGATCTTCATTCGTCCTACAGAAGTCTTCTTCGGGTATCTGAAGCTGGCGCTCTCGGTGGGGCTGCTGATCGGTGCGCCCTTTGTCTTATATCAGATTTGGCAATTTATCGTCCCGGCGCTCTTCCCCCACGAGAAGAAATACGCGCGCTACGGTTTTGCTGCCGGTGCGGGACTCTTTTACTTAGGCGCTTTCGGATGTCTCTTCTTTGTTGTCCCCGCGGCTATTCGGTTCTTCGTCGGCTTGGGCGGCCCCTATCTGCAAGCGACGTTCACGTTCGATCACTATATCTCGTTTATCTTATGGCTGATGCTCGGCTTTGGGCTGGCGTTTGAGTTGCCGATGGTGCTCTTTCTCTTGGCCAAGATCGGGCTGGTCAGCCACACGTTCTTGCGAGAGAACCGCAAATATGCTATTGTTTTAGCGTTCGTACTGGGAGCGTTTCTGACGCCGACGCCCGACCCGTTCACCCAGACGGCGATGGCTCTCCCATTGATTCTGCTCTACGAAGCCACGCTCTGGGTCATCAAGTGGACAGAACGCAAGCGCGAGACGGAGATCATCACGGAGAATTAATAAAGGAGGCCCCTATGGGAGTCAGCGATCTGGGCAAGGGCAAAGTGATCGAATACGAAGGGGAGCTTTGGGTCATCGAAGAGTACGCACACGTCAAGAAAGCGCAAGGGCGACCCGTCGCGCAGTGTCGGCTGCGCCATCTCAAGACGGGCAAGGTCATCCCGCAGAACTTCTTCGATTCGGCTCCGGTCAAGATCGTGCGCCTGGACGAACGCCCGATGCAGTATCTCTACAGCAGCGGAAATCTCTATACGTTTATGGACACCGAGACGTTCGATCAGTACACGCTGACCGAAGAGCAAGTCAGCGATGCCAAGCCCTATCTGAAGGAGAACATGGAGGTCTCGGGCTTGTTTTACAATGGCGCGTTTGTGCGTGTCGGGATGCCCATTACAGTCGAGCTGCAAGTGAAGCAGACCGATCCCGGCGTGCGCGGCGACACGGTGAGCAACGTGATGAAGCCGGCGATTTTAGAGACGGGCCTAGAGCTGAAAGTGCCGCTCTTTATCAATCCGGGCGATTGGGTCAAAGTAGACACGCGCACAGGGGAGTATATCGAGCGCGTGCTGAAGTAGAGAATTAAAGAACTATGGCTACGCTGAGCGGGCGTTCACCGGTGCAGCCCAAGCGTGCGCCGCGTGGCAGTCGGGTCTCGATTGCCGAAGAGGTGATCGGAGCGATTGCCAGTATCGCTGCGAAAGAAGTGCCGGGGGTCAGCGGGCTGAAGGGGAGCGTCACCGATGGGCTTGCGGCCATCTTGGGCGAGGAGCGCCAAGGGAAGGGGGTGGCCGCGCAGCTCACAGGAGATCAGGCGATCCGCGTGCGCCTGAAGCTCGTGGTGCAGTACGATTATCCCTTGGCAGAAGTAGCTCGCAAAGTCCAAGCCAAAGTCAAAGAAGAGATCGAAGGGATGACCGGGTTGCGGGTGAGCGCTGTAGATGTTTATATCCAAGAGTTAGACCTGAGCAGCCCTAAAGAGAAGGAGGCAAAAGACTCGTGAAGCGCGCATCGGATTCTTTGATTGAACTGTTATATCTGGGAGCTTTTCTGGCGAGTTGGTTGGGAATGTCAGCGCTCTTGGTCTTGGCGTTCCGGGGCATCGAATGGAAGCTCTTGGTTGATTGGCTCTACAACGATAGTAACATCTGGGTTGTTGTCGTGCTCGATCTGTTTGCAGCGATCTTCTTCTTGGTCGGTCTGTACTTTTTAGCTCAGTGGATTCAGAGCCGTCGGCGCTGGCGTCATATTCAACACGAGAGTCCGCGCGGCCCTGTAGAGATTTCGCTCTTTGCGATTCGCTCGTATATAGAAAAGCTGCTGCAACAAGACTTTGGGCTGGCGCGCTTTCGCGTGACCTTGGAGAAGAAGGGCGGCGGGCTGGACGTGCTCATCCGGGCCGAGCTGCCCATCGGCGAGAACGTTCTGGACACCGCTGAACGCATCCAGAAGAGCATCGAAGAGAGCGTAGAAGATCGTGTGGGTGTGAAAGTTCAGCGCGTGCAGATCATCGCTGCGGGGATCGTCGCAAGACCTGAAGAGAAGTCGCTTTTCCAAGGAGAACTCGAGTGATAGATCGTCTGACTCCCAGCGTCGTCGGGGCTGCGATTGGAGTGGCCACGGGGCTGTTGTGGCACTGGCTTCGCGCGGAACTCTTTCTGGTGATCGGTCTGGCCCTGGTGGGTTTTTTGGTAGGGAAGCTCTTGGAATCCGAGGAGATTCGCGAGCGCATTCGCGATCTCTTCTCGTCGTTCTATAGATGAGATGAAGGCGCTCTCTCGTCACGCCGCCCGCGAACGTATTCTCAAATTGCTCTTCCAGCGCGACTTCCGTCCCGTCTCGAACCATGAGCTTGGGGAAGAAGACAGCTATGTGCGAGAGGTCGCCTCTGGGGTGAGCGAAAAGCAATCAGAGATAGATCGGCTGATCGCGCAGCGGGCTGAGGGCTGGCGCTTGGAGCGCCTACACACCGTAGATCGTAATATTCTGAGATTGGCGATCTATGAGTTGCTCTATCGTGAAGATGTCCCTCCGGAAGTCGTCATCAACGAAGCTGTTGAACTCGCCAAAAAATACGGGGGCGAGCATTCGCCCGTTTTCGTCAACGGCATCTTGGATCGCATCTGGAAGGAGGTGCGCAAGAAAGAGAGCGCATGAAAATCTTAGTGACGGGCGGGGCGGGCTTTGTCGGCTCGCACGTCGTAGATGCTTATATCGCGCACGGCCATCACGTTGTCGTCGTGGATGATCTCTCGACGGGGCGGCGCGAGAACGTCAACCCCAAAGCGAAATTCTATCAGATAGACATCACAGATTTTGACGAGCTGCGCGAGGTCTTCGCCCAAGAGCAGATCGAGTTGGTCAATCACCACGCAGCCCAGATAGACCCCCGCATCTCCGTAGACAACCCGTCTTTTGACGCCCGCGTCAATCTCTTGGGGCTGCTTCATATCTTAGAATGCTGCAAAGAGTTCTCCGTGCGCAAGATCATTTTTGCTTCTTCGGGGGGCGTGCTCTACGGGGACGCTGAGAGAATCCCCTCTCCCGAAGAGAGTCCCAAGAGGCCCCTCAGCCCCTATGGAGTTGCCAAGCTCGCCAGCGAGCACTATCTCTTCAGCACGAAGCATACGCACCAGATAGAGTATATCGCGTTGCGTTATGCGAACGTCTATGGGCCGCGCCAACCCGCCAAGGGCGACGGCAACGTCGTGAGCACTTTTGCTCGTTTATTAGCTCAGGGCCAATCCGTGACGATCTTCGGCGATGGCGAGCAGACTCGTGATTTCGTCTTCGTCGGCGATGTCGCGTGGGCCAATCTCTTGGTGACGGAAAGACTGTCAGAACTGAATCGTCGTCCGGTGCGCTCGATAGACGACTTGGCGTTTAACATCGGGACGGGGCGCGAGACGAGCGTCAACCAGCTCTTGGCGAAATTACAAGCTCAGATCCAAAGCAATGGTGATGCCCGTTACACGCCGCCGCGAGCGGGCGAGGTGCGTCGTAATGCGTTAGAGATCGCGAAAGCTCAGCGGTTGTTGGGCTTTGTGCCGCGCGTGCGCTTGGACGAGGGTCTCCAACAGACGGTGCGCTGGGTGCAGCAGTTATGAGAACTTGGGCGGAGTGTATGAGAGATTACCGACGGGGAAGAGCGTATCGTGTTATAATCAGTTTGTGGAATCACCTCCTTGGGCTTGGTCGGAATAGACCCCCGACCAAGTGTCGCTAACCCTCTCACCTCCTAGGGCGGCCGAGCAGCCGCCCTTTGTTACTCCCACAGATGCCCGCTGCGGCAGATCAAGCCGAGGGCTTCCAGATACGAGAGACAGCGCTCACGGCGACGGATCCAGCGCAGATGTCCCTCGCGGGCGTCCAGCTCATCGCGATAGGCCTCGAGTTCGACCGCTCCGTGCCCGGTGCCCCGCTGCAGCACATAACAGTACGATTTGAACTGATCGGCGCTGCCGGTGGTGCGGACTTCGATCTCTTTGCCGTCGCGCTCGGCGATCTTGCTGCGCAAGAGCAGTTCCGGTTTGACCATAGGCATCTCTGTCTTCCAAAGATCGCAGATGCTTTACTATAGCATATGAGCGCTTGGGGGTCAAGCGGCTAGAGCGGCTGTTTGCTGGCGTTCAGCACAGTAACACCCACGATCTTATTAGCTCTATATCGCACCAGGACTCCATTCTCTAGAGTCTTGGTATCTGTAGCGCGCTGCGGCCTCTGGAAGCTGATATAGAGCACGTCGGCTTCTTCATCGTAATCTACCCAGAATTCTTTAGCTTTGAGCTTTAACAAGCCCGGCACAACCTTGAGGATGTCTTTTATGTTGACTGTGAGGGCTTTTGCCATATAACTTTCCTCCTTCGCAAAGAGGTCATTCTTTTCGTAGAATACGCCGTGATCACGAAACCATCGGTCTTGGAAGTCTCTTTGTAGACGACTATCAGATGCCGGCTCCTTCGCCACTCGCGGATTGCCAGGAGTTCATCCAGCCAGCCCTCCACAATGAGATCTGGATTCTCGATAGTGTCAAGAATCTCGTGCGCATAGCCTGCAAGGTCCTCATGATGTTCAATAATATGATACCACCGTTCTTCGGTCAAGCGTATAGGGACGCCGTTCTTCGACTCAGCTACCCCAATCATGCGAATAGGCGATTGCTAGACAAAGCTGTGCAAGCTCGCCACAAAGTAATTGATCCCGATCCACGCATAAAGAACCGCGAGATACCCCAAGACCGAGAGCCAGCTTACTAAACCCCCGCGCCACCCCGGATCGCGATTCCCCCACGTCAAGCGCGCGTGCAGATACACAGCATAGACCAACGCCGTCACCAGCATCGCCGTCTCTTTGGGGTCCCAGCCCCAATAGCGACTCCACGCTTGCTCAGCCCAAATCCCCCCAAAGACCAAGCCCCCAATCGCGTAGAACGGAAACCCCATCGCGTTGCAGCGATAGACGATCTCTTCTATATTTTCTAAGTACTCCCACGACACGGGCTGATGCTCTCTTCGGTGCACAAAGAGCAGCAACCAACCAAACCCCACCCCCAGCGCTACCAACAGCGCCACCGACGCGATCATGGGGAGAGGCTGAAGCGTCGCAAAGAGCGGGATCACCCCAAAGATGATCCCACCGATGACGGCTAGCAGTGCCCCAAACAAGAGCAAGAGCTTTCTTCTCCCATAGCGACGCCACAGATAGACGAGCGTCGCGCCAAAGCCGCTGGTGAAGAACGCAATCCCGATCACCATAAAGAGCACGTGCGTCGTCAACCAATAGCTCTGCAAGCTTGCCGGGACGCCCGTGGGGGCGCTGGGAGCAAAACTTGGCGATGCCGCGACCGAGAGCATCACAAACGCTGCACCGGTGACGAAGACCCCAACTTCTCTCAAACCGAACTTGCGCTCCACCCAGAGATAGATCAGCGAGATCAACCACGCGAAGAACGTCAGCGTCTCATAGGTCGTCGAGAGCGGCAGAAAGAACGCTTTGACCCACTGCGAAGCGTTGCCCAGTTCAATCGCACGAAAGAGCACGCCCAGCGTAGAGAAGACGAGACTGACGATCAGAGAGCGCGTCGCCCACCGACCCCAATCGATCTTGCTCCGGCTCCACGCGGCGCCGGAGGCGACAATGCCCAATCTTGTTTCACCCTCACCCTGCCCCCTCTCCCTCTCAGG
>JANWXV010000037.1 GCA_025057405.1 Candidatus Bipolaricaulota bacterium
CTTCTACGAAAAAGTCTTGCATCTAAAAGGGAAGGCGAATCTGAAACGCATTATCGTTACAGGGGTTCAGGAGTTCTTCCCCGGTCTATTGCGTTTGGGGTATCTGCTCAAAGAGCGCCCCAAGCGGATTCGCCCTAGCCCGCCCAGCGTCTATCTCTTCTCGGATTTGATACGCAGTGCTCCGGCCCATCCCCCGCAGATTCTCGTGCGCCCCAGCGAGATTGCGCTCTTTCAATATACAGGGGGAACGACGGGCATCCCCAAGGGCGCGATGCTCACTCACAAAAATCTCGTGGCGAACACGCTGCAAGCGTGCGCGTGGTTCCCGCGCGTCCAGCCCGCCCAAGAGACGTGTCTGTGCGTGCTCCCTCTCTTTCACGTCTATGCGATGACCGTTGCGCTCAATCTCTCGATGGCCATCGCCGCAGCGTTAATATTAGTCCCGCGCTTTCAGATAGACGATCTGCTCAAGACGATAGATCGTCAACGGCCTACGCTCTTCCCCGGCGCGCCCACGCTCTATGCTGCGATTGCCAACCATCCGCGAGTGAAGGACTATCATGTGAGCTCCATCAAAGCATGTCTGAGCGGCTCGGCTCCACTTCCCCTAGAAGTCAAACGGCGTTTTGAAGAACTGACCGGGGCATCGTTGGTAGAGGGCTATGGGCTTTCAGAAGCGTCGCCGGTCACGCACTGCAACCCGCTCTATGGGAGACAGATCTCTGGGAGCATCGGCATTCCCTTTCCTGACACCGACGCTCAGGTCGTGGACCCCGCTTCGGGTCGCAAGCTGCCCGTCGGCGAGATCGGGGAACTCGTCATCCAAGGCCCCCAAGTGATGGCCGGCTACTGGAATCGTCCCGAAGAGACAGCGATGGCACTGCGGGGCGGCTGGCTCCACACCGGGGACTTGGCGCGCATGGACGAAGACGGCTACTTCTATATCGTAGATCGTCTCAAAGAGATGATCATCTGTTCGGGGCTGAAGGTCTATCCCCGTGAAGTCGAAGAAGTGCTCTACAAGCATCCCAAAGTCTTGGAGGCTGCGGTCATCGGGGTTCCCGATGCCTATCGTGGGGAGACCGTGAAGGCACTGATTGTGCCCAGGCCAGGAACAAGTCCGACTGCCGACGAGATCAAAGCCTTCTGCGCCGAGCATTTAGCGAAGTACAAAGTGCCGACGATCGTCGAATTTCGCGAGTCGCTGCCCAAGAGCATCGTGGGCAAGATTTTGAAGAAAGAGCTTCATTGAGAGAGATAGCGCTGCACTGGGTCACCCCAGACGACTTGAAAGCTCATGCGCTCCAATATCGTTTGAGCGAGTGGCTGACAGGCGAAGAGTTGCGGCTCTTGGAGCGTTTGCGCTCGCCGCGACGCCAGCGCGACTGGCTGGCGGGACGCTTGGCCGCGAAAGAGTTAGTAAGAACTAAGCACGCTTTGCCCCTGCGAGATATAGAGATTTTATCGGACGTCAACGGAGCTCCTGAGCTGCGGTGTGCAAACGTAGCTCTTTCTATTGCGCACAGTGCTGGGCACGCGCTCGTGGCCCTGGGGCCTGCGGGGCAATCGGTGGGGGTGGATCTGCAGCAGATTCGTCCAGTGCGAGAAGATTTATCAGTTAGGGTGCTCAATGAGAGCGAGCAGAGAGCTCTCTCTTTAAGCGATCTTCTGGTGTTCTGGGCGCTCAAAGAAGCCGCCATCAAAGCGTGGAGAACTCGCCCGGTGCCGCCGCTGCGCGAGATCGCTGTTACGCTCACAGAATTTGGACACGCCGAGATTCGGATGCGCTCTCAGAGGCTGACGGCTCGGTGGGGCCGCTGGAGAGACTTCATCTGGGCGTGGGCTGTGGGCTAGCCTAATTCGACGATCGTCACACCGTCGCCCCCTTGGTTGGGCGGCGCTGACTCAAAGCTCTTCACGATGGGCAGCGTCGCCAAGTGCTTGCGAATCTCGCGGCGCAAGACCCCCGTTCCCTTGCCGTGCAGCAGACGCCCACGCTTCAAGCCCGTGAGCAGCAGCTTATCGAGATAGAGATCAATCTCGCGCAGCGCTTCGGAGACGGTCATCCCCCGCAGATTCAGTTCCAGCGGCGGCGCGGTGGTCGTCGTCGTATCTACATAGATGCTCATTCTCTGTCGCTCGTGCTCGCTGGGCTTGGCGGCCGTCGGCTTCACCAAATCCGACAGCTTCGTCCATAACCGTACCCCCCCATCTAGCTCGATCTCGATGCGCTCCGCGCTCACCACGTGGCGAACCGTCCCCACGCGCTTTGAGCCGCGCAGCTGCACCCGCAGGCCCTCGCGCAGGTCTTCCACGCCAAAGGGGGTCTCAACCTCCGAATCAACCCGAAGCTGGTGACTGGCTTGGGAGAGCTGTGCCCCCACGCCCTGCACGCGCTTGAGCGCCTCGCGCAATTGCGATTCGTCGCTCGTCTGTTTGGCCCGATGGAGCGCCTCTGCCAACGCCGTGCGCGCTTCTTTGAGCTGCTGCTCGATCTGACGTAGCTCTTGGGTGAGGGCTTCTTCTTTGCGCGCGCGCAATTGGTTCAGTTTTTCGGCGTATTCGCGTCTTTGTGCCTCTAGCTCCTGCAGACGCTGCGAGGTTTGAAGACGCTCTTGAGACAGCTCGCTGCGTTCTTGTTGCAGCTTGGCGATGATCTCCTCAACACGAACTTGGCCCTCGGCTAAGCGCGCCTGCGCGCTCCCAATGATCTCTTTGGGCAAGCCCAAGCGCTCAGCAATCGCAAACGCATTGCTCGAACCGATTCCCTCGACCAATCGAAAAGTCGGAGTCAGCGTCTCGACGTCGAACTCGACCGAGCACGTCTTGAGCTTGGGATGCTGATACGCGAAGTGTTTGATCGCGCTGAAGTGCGTAGTCACTAATATCTTAGCGCCGCGCTGGAGCAAATTCTCCAAGATCGCGATGCCCAGCGCCGCCCCTTCGGTGGGATCGGTGCCTGCGCCCAGCTCGTCTATGAGCACGAGCGTGCGAGCGTCGGCGTGCTGCAGAATTTTGAGCAGATTTTTCAGATGTGCTGAGAAGGTGCTTAGATTCTGCTGAATCGACTGCTCGTCGCCGATGTCGGAGAAGACTTTTTCGCAGAGCATCACCGAGCTATCGGGTGCCGCGGGGATGGGGATGCCCGAGTGGGCCATCAGTGTCAAGAGGCCAACTGTTTTGAGAGCGACGGTCTTGCCCCCCGTATTAGGCCCCGTAATCACAATTCCCTGAAACGGCTCGCCCAACTGCACTTCAATCGGCACGACCGTCTCAGGGTTCAAGAGGGGATGCCGCGCCGCGATCAGATGAATCTGACCATCGCGCCGTAGCTGAGGGCGATAACAGTGAAAATGCAACGCGAATTGCGCTTTCGCATAGAGCAGATCCAGATAGGCGATCACGCGCAGCGTCTCTTCGATCTTGCGGCTCTCGGCTTGGAGCTTGTGGGTCAGCTCCCGCAAGAGGCGCAGCTTCTCGTCGCGGATCTCGCCCTCCAGCTCGCGAATCTGATTGTTCTCTTCCACAACGGAGTGGGGTTCGACGTAGAGCGTCTGGCCGGAATCGGAGCTGTCGTGGACGACGGCGTCTAGCTCGTGACGAGCGCTGCTCTTGATGGGGATGACCAGTCTCCCCGAACGGCGTGTGATCAGCGCGTCTTGCAGAATCCCGGAGAGCTGCCCGGACTGAATCAGCGCTTGCAAGCGCCGCTGGACGCGCTCTTCTAAGATGCGCTGTTGGCTAATCAGCTCGCGCAGTTTGGGGGAGGCGCTCTCGCGAATCTCGCCGTCTTCGTCGAAGACCCGGAAGATATTCTCTTCGAGTTCTCGGAAGATTTCTAGCCGTTCGCCCAGCTCGCGCAACTGCACCATCTCTGGTAATTCTAATAAGCGCTCGCGGAGGTGACGCGCTTGGCTGAGCGCTTCGGAGACGAGCAAGAACTCTTCTCCCGAAAGCGAAGTGGTCTCGCGAGCTTGTTGCAAGAGCGGGCGAATGTCGGGCAGGGCGTGCAGGACGAAATTCGCCTCGGTGATCGCTGTGCGCAGCTCCTCCACGCGACCCAGCTCGCGCTCTATCGTCTCATATTCTGCCGACGGGCGCAGCGCGGCGATCAGCTCGCGCCCCATCGGTGAGACGGCAAAGCCCTGAAGAATCTCTTTGAGCTTGCTGTACTCTAAGTCTTTAAGAGTCTTCTCGTTGGTGAGGATGTTCACACTTTCAGGGTGAGGCCGCCGTCGGCGATGATCGCCTGCCCACGGATCGTCTCGGCGTCGTCGCTGCACAAGAACGCTACGATCTTGGCGATGTCGTCGGGTTTGAGCAACCGTCCGAGGGGAGTCAACCGCGCCCAATGGGCCTTCTCGCTCTCTGGGAGAAATTCGCTGAACCCCGTCTCGTCCACCAAGCTGCCGCAGACGGCATTGACGTTAATATGGGGGGCCAGCTCGACGGCGTAGCTGCGCGTGAGGGATTCTATCGCGGCCTTAGCGGCGCCGAGCGCGCCGTAGTTGGGCATATATTTGATGCTGCCCAAGCTCGTGATGTTGACAATCGCCCCTTTGGTCATCAGCGGGACGGCGTGCTTGATGCAGAGATTGAGCGCACGCAGATTGACGTCCCAGACGTGCTCCCAGTGCTTCTCTTCTAGCTGGAGCAACGGGCGGAAGACGGCCGACGCGGCGTTGTTCACGAGAATATCTAATCTGCCGAATTCGTTCTGAATCTGAGCGAACATCTGAGCGACGTCTTGGGGGTCGGCGACGTCGGCTTTGATCACTAAGACGCGACGGCCGAGCTTCTGCAGTTCTTGGGCCGTCTCTTCGGTCATGGCGCGGGTGCTGTTGCGTCGGTGATTGAAGACGATATGCGCGCCGCGGCGGCCCAGCTCCAGCGCGATGGCCCGCCCGATCCCACGGCTCGACCCCGTGACCAGAGCGACTTTGTCTTGGAGATTCATACGCTCTCCCCTCCGTGCTCCAGCATAAGCGATGCGCGCAGGCTTTGCAAATCCCTAGAGAAGCCGTTCGTAGAGATGTCGCGCCGCGTTCTGTTCAGCGGCCTTCTTGCTCGACCCCCGCCCCAGCGCCGACAGCCCGTTCACCTCGACCCGCACCGTAAACTCCTTGCAATGATCCGGCCCTTCCGTGTTCTCTAGGATATAGACGGGCTTCTGATTGCGCGCCTGGGCCCACTCCTGCAAGAGCGTCTTATAGTCTCGTCGGTGCTCCCCCGTCGCCACGCGCACGATCTCGTCTTGGAGCAGCTCTATCACCAATTGCGAAGCCCGACGATACCCCAAGCGTTCGAAGACCAGCCCCATCAACGCTTCAAACGCGTCCCCTAAGAGATTGTCGTTGGAGCGCCCGCTGGGTTCTTCCCCGCGCCCCAGATACAAACAACCGTCCAAGCCCAGCGCGCGCGCCCTCTCCGCCAGCACCTTGCCACTGACGACGGCCGACTTGATCCGCGTCAGTTGCCCCTCCGAGAAACGAGCATAATTCGTGAAGAGATATTCAGCAACGGCTAGCTCGATCACCGCGTCCCCTAGAAATTCTAAGCGCTCGTTGGATTCGATGGGATCCGGGCTTTCGTTCACGTAAGAGCTGTGATAGAAGGGACGCGCTAACTCTTCAAGGGGGATCTCCCACAGGCCGAGAGCCTCTCGCAGTCGTTCGAGCGCGTTCACGGGCGAGTACAGTCGCACGAAAGGGCTGAAGCGCTTCAGCCCTTTCGCACAGCCGCACCTTTTACACCTCTGTTTGGGCTGGGGCGAGAGGATTCGAACCTCTACTTTCGGCTCCAAAGGCCGACGTGCTACCCTTGCACCACACCCCAGAGCGTTTAATCTTAGCAGAGAACGGGTTCTCTTTGCAAGTTGCACGGATTTTGCTAAGCTCGCGTTGGGCTGTTATAATACGACTCCGATGAGGTGATCACAGACGATGTTCTTCTTCAGTCCTCTGGATTTGCTCTTTCTGGTGCCGGCGTTGGCGTTCTCGCTCTTTGCCCAATACAAAGTCTGGTCCACGTATAGCCGCTACTCCCGCGAGCGGGCTAGCTCGGGCTTGACCGCGGCGCAGGCGGCACGACGACTTCTAGATCGGGCCGGGCTGTACAACGTCAAAGTCGAGGCCGTCCCCGGTCAACTGACCGATCACTACGATCCGCGCTCCAAGACGCTGCGGCTCTCGGCCCCCGAGAGCACCTCGGTCGCGGCCATCGGTGTCGCCGCGCACGAGGCCGGCCACGCCATCCAAGACGCCCAAGGCTACGCGCCCCTGGTGCTGCGCAACGCGATGGTGCCGGTGGCCAACTTCGGCAGTATGCTGGCCTTCCCGCTCTTGTTGGCGGGCTTCTTCTTGAAGATGGGCGGCCTGATCTGGCTGGGCATCATTGTCTTCTCCGCGGCCGTCCTGTTCACGCTCATCACTCTGCCTGTGGAATTTGACGCCAGCCGCCGCGCGGTGCGCATCTTGAGTGAGGGCGGAGCAATCGTCTCGCCCCCCGAATTGGGCATGGTACGGAAGGTCCTCAACGCTGCGGCGTTAACGTATGTTGCGGCTGCGGCGACGGCCGTGCTTGAACTCATCCGGCTGGTGCTCATCGCGCGCAGCAGCGAACGGTAAGAGAGATTTGTGAAGTTCGCGCCCTCGTTGCTGGCCGCCGATTTTGCTCGCTTGGAGGAGGCCGCCCGGGCCGTTGCGGATCTGTCGGATTA
>JANWXV010000038.1 GCA_025057405.1 Candidatus Bipolaricaulota bacterium
CGCGCGCGACTCTTCTAAATCTTGACGGATCTTGGCGCGCAGAGCGTCAAAATTCTCTTGACCCACGTTCTGCGCCAGCTCTTCGTCTGACGGCTTCTCTAAGCGCTTGACGTTCTCGATTTGCACAGAGATCTTTTGCTCTTCGGAGAGCGCCAGCGTCACGCGCTGCCCAACGCGATGCCCCAAGAGCGCTGCGCTGGGATCGCCTTGGGAGACCTGCCACTCCCGCGGACGCTCTTCTCCCGGCAGGAGCACCTCCACGACATCGCCCTCTTCGACCAGAGAAGCGTGCGCGCTCTCTTTGGGCAGGAGCGTCGCGTGCTCATAGCGCAGACGCTCGACTACACCGTCAATATCCGACTCGGTCACCGGGGGAACTTCGACCGGCTCGACCTCGATCTCCGTATAATCGCGCACGGTGATCTCCGGCAAGATTTCTAGATCGGCTTCAAAGACGAAATCGCCCTCTTCAGAGAACGAGAGGGGCTTGATCTGGGGAGTTCCGACGGGGCGCAGCCCCAGCTCGCGCAATGCTTGGGGCAGATGCTCTTCGATCAGTTCGGATTTGGCGTCTTCGTGCAAGAAATCTTTGCCGAAGCGGGTCTCGAGCACAGCGCGCGGGATATGCCCCCGGCGAAATCCCGGCAGTTGGATCTCGCGGCTGATGCGCCGATAGAGATCATCGAGCTTGCGCTTCACTAATTCTATAGGCACTTCAACCTTGACCGTCACTTGAGTAGCGCTCTTGGTCTCTTTGCTCGCTTTCAATGTGAGTTCGCTCCTTAGCTGGCTTTGCTCGCCACCAATTGTACCAACAACAGATTCAGCGGCGTCGGGAGATTCAGCCGACGCCCCTCACGCACGATAGCGCCATTGATATACTCGATCTCTGTCCTTCGCCCGCGCCGCACGTCTTGCAACATACTGGAGATATTCTCGGCTGTCTTGCACGCGACGCTCTCGATGCGCTCGATCATCTCTTGCTCATTCCACAAGACGCCGTGCCTGCGCGCGATGGGCAGGGCCTCGCGAGCAACCGCGTGCGCGATCTCCCTCAGCGCCCCGTCGTGGACGATCATCCCATTGGGCACATCGAAGAGCGCCGTGAGCGGGTTGATCGCGCCGTTGACGATCAGCTTCTCCCAAAGATATCGCTCGATCTCCGTGACGAACTCTGTCTCTAGGCCAGCGCGGTTCAAGAGCGCTATGATCTGATCGATCTCAGCGATGGGAGGGCCTTGCCAACGCCCCAGGCGCGTCGGCCCCACCCCGGCCCAACGCACCCGCCCAGGGCCTAACAGAGTCGCGCCCTGCGCCGTCGTGCCCCGCAGAAAGCGCTCCGGAGAGATATATTTGAGAATCTCGCGCTCCAGACCGATGCCGTTCTGGAGGCTCAAAACCCAAGCGCTGGGCGGAATCTTGAAAGCGATCTGAGAGATCGCAGTCGCCGTCTGATGCGCCTTGACGAAGATCCCTACGATCTCTGCATCTTCGATCTCGTGGGGATCGGCAGTTGCCTGAAGTCGAATGCAGAGCGTTTCGCCCCCGGTGCGCTCGATCTGTAAGCCCTCGCGGCGAATCGCGTGGATGTGTTCTCTCTGGGAGGGATTGTAGAGCTGCACCGTCGCGCCGGCGCGCGCCAGCAGCCCTCCAAAGAGGCTTCCCAGCGCTCCTGCTCCAATAATTAAGATTCTCATAGGGACTCCTTCGCCCTCACCCCATCCCTCTCCCTGCTAGGGAGAGGGTGGCTATAGGCCGGGTGAGGGTCAGGAGACATTTGAGCTTAACTTCTTCAAGACCTCTTCGTCCATAGAAAAGCTGTGCTGCTCCACCGTAGGAAACGTCAGAGATTTCACGTCTGTGCAATAAGCCTTCGCGGCTTGCTCGATCTGTTCGGCGAGATTCAGATAGCGCTTGGCGAACTTCGGAGAGACCCGCAACGAAAGCCCCAAAACGTCGGTGATCACTAAGATCTGCCCATCGCAGTACGGCCCCGCGCCGATGCCAATCGTCGGGATTTTGAGAGTCTCACTGATGAGCTTAGCCAGCGGCCACGGCACCATCTCTAAGACCACCGCGAAGACCCCAGCTTCTTCTAAGAGCTTCGCTTCTTGTAATATCTTGCGCGCAGAGATCTCATCGCGCCCTTGGACTTTGTAGCCGCCCACTTGCGCCGTGCGCTGAGGCAGCAGCCCCAGATGCCCCATCACGGGAAGGCCACGACGAACCAACGTACTGATAAGCTCAGCGATCTCTTCCCCTCCTTCGAGCTTTACGGCGTCTGCGCCGCCCTCTTTGATGAAGCGCCCCACGTTGCGAATCGCTTCTTCTGTTGAAGCTTGATAAGACATAAACGGCATATCGCCTACGAGCAGCGCACGCGCGACGCCCCGGCGCACCGCTTTCGTGTGATGGATCATCTCGTCCATCGTCACGGGGATCGTGCTAGAATAGCCCAATATGTTGTTGCCCACCGAGTCGCCCACTAAGATCAGATCAATCCCAGCACGGTCGAGCACGAGCGCCGTAGGCCAGTCATACGCCGTCAGACAGACGATCTTCTCGCGCTTCTCTTTGAGCTTCAGCAGACCGGGAATCGTCACTCTCTCGTCCATCGCAGAAAAATCTTAACACTTTGGTTAGAATCTGTCAACGGCACTCGCGACGGTCCTTCTGAGCGAGGCGAAGCATCCTAGACCCTTGGCCTCGCTCAGGGGGACAGCCCTCAGCATCCGGCGTTTGCCAGCGCGGGCCTCTTCGTGCTAGAATGAAGATGAACTCATGCACAAAGACTTAGATCGTCGGATTGTGGAGCACCTGCAACGCGAGGGGCGGATCAGCCTGCGCGAGCTGGCACGGCGCTTGAACGTCTCGTCGGCCACGGTGGGAAATCGGATCAGCGAGCTGGAGGCCCGCGGGGTCATTCGGGGCTACAAAGCGCTCGTAGATTACGAAAAATTGGGCTACCCCATCACCACCGTCACGCTGATCAAAGCCCGCGGCAATCAGATCCCCAAGATCGTCGAAGAACTCAAACAGAGCGATGACCGTCTAACGCACGTCTATGAGATCACCGGCGAGTTTGATATTTTGGTCATCGGGAAGTTCCGCGACCAAGAGAGCATGAACCGCGAGATTAAGAGACTTTTGAGCCACCCGGCGATCGAGCGCACCAACACGAGCATCGTCTTATCTGTAGCCAAGGAAGAAGCTCCGGTGGGGGTGTGGGATTGACGCCGGGCCAAGGAGCTGCTTATAATAGACGCCAGAGCGGGGTGTCGGAATTACTTCCCCTAGGATGGTGAGAGGGATGATTGAGCTGAAAGACTTCAAAGTTCTTTCGGATTTAAGCCCCAAAGAGTTGAGCGAGCTGGACAGCAAGATTCGCCGCATCAAGTACGGTCGGGGCGAGATTATCTTTCAAGAGGGGGCGCCGGCGTTCGGGTTCTATCTGGTCTTTGAGGGTCACGTGAAGCTGGTCAAGCGCACGCTGGGCGGCAAGAAGCAGATTCTGAAATTGGTCGGCCCAGGGGAGATCATCGGCGAGACGACCCTCTTTGACAAAGGCGTCCACATCGCTTACGCCAAGACGCTCAACAAATCGTTGGTGGGGTTCATCGAGCGCGGCGAGTTCTTTGATTTTTTGATGCGCCATCCCGCTGTCTCGTTTCGCTTCTTTGAGAAGCTCAGCGAGGAACTGAAAGCCTTCCAGTGCAAGCTCGCCGAGCGCAGTTACAACGGCAGCAAAGAGCGCCTCGCGCGGATTATCTTAAAGCTGGGCGAGAGCGGGATCGAGCTGTCGCGCACCGAGCTGGCCGAGATGGCTGGCGTCAGCTCCAAAACGGCCATCCGCACCCTGGGAGAACTCCAAGAGCGCGGCGTCATCACCGTAGATGACCGTAAGATTACCGTGCTCGATCCCAAATCTCTCGAAGCGATGGCCGAACCCTTCCCCTTCAAGCTCGAAGATAATCTGATTATCTGAAGAGATCGGTCAACCTTCGCTTCCGCACGGGACAGATGTCCTTTGGGCAGTGCCCCGCTGGGAGTAGACTCGACGTAGATTTCGGCTATGACCAGGCGCGTGAGCGCGACAGATGCTTCCGTGCGGACTGTATTAGGGCGTATTCTGTTGGTCTTGCTGGCTTATGGCGGGGTGCTCTTGCTCTTAGGGGGACTGGAAGAGTACCACGCGATAGATGTGTTGTTGCTCGTCGGGTTGCCTATGCTCCTCAGCGCGTGGTCTTTTGGTTTTTGGGGCGCGTTGGTGGGCACGCTGGCCAGTCTGGGAGTCTCTCTGCCCTTTGTGCCGCCCGATCAGTATTCTCTGGTGTTATGGGCTGGGGGTGGATACTTAGTCGTGGGGCTTGGGCTGGCGCTCTGGCGTCGTTGGAAGAACCCCGCTGTTAAGAGGATGCGCCCTGGGACCCAGCTTGTCTTTAAGCGCTCGCTCAACTTCGCGTTGATGATTGACCATGAGGGCCAAGTGCTGGAGAGCAACGATCGCGCCGGAGAAGTTTACGGAGCGCCCCGTAGAATTTGGGAGTTCTTCCATCCCGACGATCAAGCGCGCGTGCGCGAAGAGCTAGAGCGTGCGTCGCTGCGCGGCGAAGCTGGCCCCCTCAAGTTGCGCACCGTCTCGCAGAGCAAAGAGCTGATCCCCGTCGAGCTGAAGTTCGTGCGGTTAGAGCCGACACGACAGTCGCGGTTGCTCTTGGAGATGCGCGATCTCTCGGCCTTGGCGGAGTTGGAGAACAAAGTGCGCGAAGCCCAAGCGCGCTATCGCTATCTCATCGAAGACGCGATTGACACTCTTGACACCGGGATCTTGCTGTTAGATAAAGAGCGCAAAGTGATCTGGGCCAACCGCACGTTGGAGAAGTTTTTGGGCGTGGACCGCGAAGAGATGCCCGGCCTCGAAGTGCGCCGAGCGCTGGCCAGCGCGAAACCGCTCTTCCAAGACCTGAACGACTTTGAGAAGGTCATAGCCTGTGAGAGCGCGCCGTTTGTCTTTACCCTCCGTCGTAACGACGGGGAAGACGAGCGCATCTTAGAGTATCGCAGCCTGCCCGTCTCGACCGAACGCTACAAGGGCGGTCGGATTGATCACTTCATTGATATCACAGAAAAACAGCGCTTGGAGCGCATCTTGCAAGAGAAGACCCAGCGTCTTGAAGAGAGCAATCGCAAATTAGAAGAGTTCACGCACGTCGTCTCGCACGACCTCAAAGAACCCTTAAGAACGATGGCCGTCTTCACCCAATATCTCATAGACGACTATGGCTCTCAGTTGGACGAAGAGGCCCAAGACTATCTGAACAGAATCCATCGGGCTAGTCTAAGAATGCGCCATATGATTGATGACTTGCTCAAACTGAGCAGCATCGGCACGCGCCAAGAGAACTTAGAGAAGCTCGCGCTCTCTGAAGTGATCGAGCAGCTCCGAGAAGACCTTAAAGCGAGATTAGAGAACGTCGCTCTGATTGTGCCCTCTACGTGGCCGACGGTCTATGCCAATCGCACGCGGATGATAGAACTCTTCGGCAATCTCATCTCGAATGCGATCAAGTACAACGATAAGCCCGAGAAGCGCGTCGAGCTGAGCTGGACGTCTCAAGGGGCGTTCTATCACTTCACGGTGCGCGACAACGGCATTGGGATTGAAGAGCGCTATCTGAACAAAGTCTTTGAGCTGTTTGAGCGACTGAACCCGCGCGACGATTACGAGAGCACCGGCGCGGGGCTGGCCATCTGTAAGCGCATTGTCGAAGAGTATGGGGGACGGATTTGGGTAGAATCCAAAGTCGGAGAGGGGAGCGCGTTTCATTTTACGCTCCCGATCCAAGTGCAGACCCCCAGCCGCAATGGAGCCGCGCCGGTCCTAGTAGGCCAGGCGCACTGAAGCAGACCGAGGTGAACTATGCGCAATCGCAAGCTCAAGATACTGCTGGTCGAGGACAACCCCGACGACGTCAAGATCGCCGAGCGCTCGCTCAAGAAGGGCAACGTCCAGAGCGATCTCTTTGTCGTGCAGGACGGTCAAGAAGCTTTAGATTTTCTGCGGCGCAAGGGCAAATACAGCGACGCGCCTCGACCCGATCTGATCTTTCTCGATCTGAATCTCCCCAAGATCGGCGGCCACGAAGTCCTCGCTGAGATCCGCCAAGACGAGAGCCTGAAAAGAATCCCCGTGATCGTGCTCACGGTCTCCAAGCGCGACGAGGACATCGTCAAAGCGTATAACTCCGGGGCGAGCGGCTATATCCCCAAGCCCCCCAGCACTACGGAGTTCATCAAAGTCATCAACACGGTCTTAGACTATTGGGAGATCTCGGAGTTACCCCCGGTGTAGGGCTTTCACGGGATTTTCACGGCGCGGTCATCGTCTTTTGACGGAAGCGTCAGTAGAGTTTTAGGGACACCGAGCACCCTGATCGTGAACCAAGTCATCTCTGGGTGTTGACCCGGGTCCTTGGGGTGCTTGGGAATCTATGCTATCGTGAGGGACGATGATCGCTCAACGAAGGAACTGGAGAGTCCGTGGCACGTTGCCAGCCGGTTCACGGGTCTTTGGCCCGAACGGACCAGGGTTTTACCGCGTCGCTCCTGCCAACCTCCT
>JANWXV010000039.1 GCA_025057405.1 Candidatus Bipolaricaulota bacterium
GGCGCTCATTGTGCAGTTCCGCGAGATCGAGCCGTCGCTGACGATGCTCTTGGTGCCGGTCTTCAACGTCGTGCTTGTCTTCAAAGAGCTGCTCTTGGGGCAGATCCACGCGACGCACATGGGGATCGCTTTGGGGAGTTCGCTGCTGTATGCGCTGATAGCGATCTGGGTTGCGGTGCGGGTCTTTCAGAACGAGCGAGTCTTTCTCAAGCAGTAGCTCGAGATTAGAGAGACTAGCGAATCGGCTCGCTTCTGATCCATAGATTCAAGAGCCGAATGATCGTAGCGTCGTTGATCACTTGCCCTCCGGTCTCTGGCACCGGCTGTTGACGAATCCATAAATTGATCGCTCTGATGATCTCTGGGTCGTCTATTCTGTTGTTGTTATCTTCGTCCAAGGCCCGCTCAACGGACAACGGCCCCGCTTGTGTGACGGTGAACGTCACGCTTTGAGCTACTCTAGAGAAATCTTGAAGTTCGACCGTATATGTTCCGGGGGCGAGCCGGCCCAGCGAGTAGGTGCGCTGGCCCGTTCGCGTCGGTCTATAAATTAAGATACACACAATCTCAGGCCAGATCTCCCACGCCGTGACGACGAATCTGTTGCCCTGACGCTTCACGTTCGAGAGCTGAGCCGCCGCGAAGCACTCGTTACTGAACTCCTTCGAGAACGTCGCCCGCACGGTGAGTGTGATCTCATCTGCTGTTGTTGGAGCCGCCGGCGAGAGAGCGATCTCAGCCGAGACGACCTCTATCGGTAATCTGATAAAGTAGAGCGAGGGGCTTTGGAAGCCAGTCCATTCCAGGGTTACGAAGCAACCCGACTCTTCGAAAGGATCGGTGACATAGCGCCCATAGACGTAAACTCTGTCGTTGGGCTTGATCTCCGAATCGGTATAGCCCCACTCAATGGGCGGAGCTGCTGACGTCCACGTCACGACTCTGATCTCTTGCGCGCACGGCTGCGGGCCGGAGATGACTCTCTCGACGCGCACGAGCCACGAGCTGCCGCCGATCCGTTGCTGAAAAGACTGAGCGATCCCGATAAACTTCACCAAGTTAAGCTCTGCATAGGTAGTCGTAGGGCTGAGCGCCAGCGCGAGCAACAAGCACGCTATAAGCCGTTTAGACATAGTGATCATCTCCTCAGGGGCGCTTGCGCCCTACATATAGTATATGCTCGCTCTGGCACTTTATACAAATAGGCGGGCGCACAGCCCTTGCCACTCTGCCAGAGAGAGCTTACGGCCTAAAACCTTTCCCAGGTGCCGCAAAAGATCCTTCAGCTGAGGAACGGAGAACTCTTCGTTGTTAGGGATGACCATCATGCGGTCTTGATAGAGCATATAAAAGTGGCGGCGACCTGGCCGTGGAGGGTCAAAGCCTAGGCGGCGGAGCTTGCGGATGAAATCGCGTCTCTTGCAAGGAGCCCATCTAGCTACGAGCTGAGACCTTGTCGGGAACCTTTACGTTCAGGTCAATGCCATCAATGATGGGGATGGGTTGCCCATGACGGAGTTTTGCCATGAGCCAATCCTCCAACGAACTGCGTAGTTCCTCTTGGCACTCGTCCAACGTTGATCCGAAGGCTATGACCCCAACGCAGGGACGGATCGTGCCACAGTAGGTGCCATCCTCGAGCTTCTTATATTTCGCCTTGCTCATCGCTCGTTCAATGTACTCTATGAGCATTGCTAAGCACCGTCCTTATTAAAAACTCGTTCTGCGATAAGAGCTAAGCGATTGGCCTCTAAGCTCCACGGCTCCCCGCGTAGACCACCGTAATAGCCTAGCACCTGCAACCCTGCCCGAGCAAACAGATCTAACAGCTCCGCGAGCGTGAAGACCCTCAAAGAGAGACTATACTCTTTGCGCTCTGCACCCTTGAGCACAATCCAGCGAGATTCCACCCGATTGCGCTCCAGATTCAGTTTGCGCTCTTCTAACACGAGACACCCCGGACGCTCCGCCCAATCGCGTGCTTGAAAATGCTTGATGAGCCAGTCTCGATTTTGCAATTCTAATAAAAAACGCCCGCCGGGCTTTAAGCACTGGTGCACTTCTTTGAGCACCGTGAGATGGTCTTCTTCGCGCTCGAAGTACCCGAAGCTCGTGAAGAGATTGATCACAGCGTCGAACTCGCTCTCGAAGGGAATAGCGCGCATGTCGCCGTGAACGAATTCGATCTGAAGCCCGTGCTCGTTGGCTTTGGCACGCGCTTGCTCAAGATAGATTTCACAGATATCTAAGCCGACGACGCGGAAGCCGCGCTTGGCTAACGGGATAGCGAAGCGCCCCGGCCCACACGCTAAATCCAAAATCTTTGCGCCCGGCGCAAGCCCCAACAGAGAAATTATACTATCGCAGCTCTGCTCTGCTCGTTGCCAAGCTTCTTCATGGAACATAATCTGTCCTGTCGTCTCGTCGAAGAAGCTCTGCCACCATTCCATGAGAGCACCTCTTTTATTCAAGCGTCAAGCTCTCTCCGTTCTTGGCTCTGAGGACCTCTAGCTCCCCTTGGAGCGCTTGTTCGAAAAACTCCGGGTGCTCCGTATGCACCGGCAACAAGCGCTGAGGCCGGATCGCCCTCACGATCTGGAGAAGATCGTCGGTGCTGGCGTGCCCAGAGGCGTGAAAGCTTCCCACTCTTTGCGAGCGCCCATCGCGCCCCAGCTCGATTCCTACAGGGCGCAACTTAAAAAATCGCAACCAATGGAAGAGTCGCTGAATATCTATCTCTTGCTCTTCCGAATGCGCTTCGCTGGTGGAGTAGATATACACGCCCTCCGAGGGTTCAATGTCTAAAAGATGCTTCAAATCCCAAAAACTGAAGGCCAAGACAAATGCCCCCGGATCGCGATGGACTTCTTCTATCGAGATGAGCTTGGCTTCATAGGCTTGACGAATGCGCTCTTCCCAGGCTTTCACGTCGAGCTTGACGTCGTTGAAGATCGCGAGATTCGGATGATCCAGAACGTTAAAGCTTGCGTCAGCTGAAGCGAGAGCTTCTAACAGATAGGCGTCCTTGGGCAAGATTAATAAGCGTCGTCTCGTCTCGCGAGCGATCTGCAAGAACGTCATCAGTCGTTCGATGTTGCGCGGGCCGAAGTCGGCGATCACCAAGTGCCCAGAAGCGTTTTTCACAGTTGCAAACGCGGCTTCATAGACGTCTCGCTCGGTGGCTCGCGCTTGGGCTTGTTCGGAGATACGAGTGCCCTCGATGATGAGCAATGCTGGTGAGAGCTGACGTGCTTCTTGTAAGAATCTTTGGGTCTGATCTCCCGCGCGACCGTGCAGGCGAATATCGCCCGTATAGACAATCCAACCGGAGTCGGTCTCGAGGGCGAAAGCGCACGCGCCGGGGATCGAGTGATCTACGGGCCAGAATTTCACGCGCAGCTCGCCGAGGCGCTCGCCCATCGGCTCGATCGGCGCGGGGAGAAAGGGTCGCGCTTTGGGGCTGGGATTGGGAGGCGAAGAGAGAAACTCGCGAAGGCCGGGAGTGACACTCCCGAACAAGCGCCACGAGCGCTGCTGCGCCGCTCCGGTGCGGTAGGAGCTGCTTTCGATAGCACGCGGGTCGTCCTCGCTTACGACGCGCGGGACGGCATAGGCCATCTCACCGTAGAAGCTCGCTTGGGTCGTCTCTTGCATAGACTTCATAATCGCGGCGCTCAACGGAGATGCACAGAGAGGGAGATCGCTGCGCAGCAGCCCTACAAATCCACAGTGGTCGAGATGGGCGTGCGAGAGGAGACACGCGCTTGGCTCTAGGTGCCCTTTATATTCGGGTTTGTAATTCTGGGGGAGAAGATCATGGCGATAGAGTCCGCTGTAAGGGGGAGCGAGGCCCAGCTTCAGCAGATCGTGAAGCCCTCGCCCGGCCCGCGGCTGCAGATACTCTTCAAAATAGAGTCCCCACTGGTGATAGTTCAGCCCGAAGTCGAGCAAGACCGCATCGTGGCGTGATTCCACGTAGAGCTTCGTCCCACCGATGGTCTCTGCGCCATCGAGAATGAGCAATCGCACCGAGATGCCCTCCCTTGCGCCCAGCGCGAGCACAGTCTATGATAGAATTTGAGCGATTGTCAAGTGAGATCAACGGAGATCGGCCCGATCCTAACGGATGAGAGCAGATGAACCGCTTGCTCCATCTAGCGCAGGCGAGTACAATTTCGAGAAAGAGAGGTGTAGCTATGGCATCTACGGCGGCCATTGCGACGGTGATCAAAATGCTGGAATCCTTACCCGAAGCAGCACAAGAACAAGTAGTAGAGCACCTGCGCGAGTATCTTGGAGATTTACAAGATGACCTGACATGGAACAGCTTGTTTGAGCGAACGCAGTCACAATTAGGGGCGGCTGCACGTCGTGCCAAGCAAGAGATTGCCCAAGGGCACGCTCAACCTATGGACTATGACCGATTATGAAGTCGGCAACTTTGCCATCTTTTTGGGCAGCGTATGAGCCTCTTAGCGAAGAGATCAAGCGTAGTGCTAGGAAGGCTTATCGTCTCTGGGCACAGAATCCCTTTCATCCTTCCCTACATTTTCGGTGCATCAACCCTGAAGAGAACATCTGGTCTGTAAGAATCACACGTGGATATCGTGCTTTGGGTATCCTCGAAGGTGACACGGTGACGTGGTTTTGGATTGGGGGCCACGATGAGTATGAGCGTTTCTTCTCGTAAAGCAGATAGTCGCTGAGGTGAACGACTATGTGTGGGCGATTCACGCTGACCCTCCGCGCTGAGCAGCTCGAAGCGCGCTTTGGCGTACAACTGTCCGCATTGTATCAGCCCCGATATAATATCGCCCCCACGCACGAGATCCTCGCGCTCGTCTCAGACGCCCAAGGCCGACGCCTAGAGCGCTTTCGTTGGGGCCTGATCCCCCACTGGGCCAAAGACCCCAAGATCGCACAAAGACTGATCAATGCCCGCGCGGAGACGCTCTGGGAAAAGCCGAGCTTTCGCGAGGCTGTCAAGCGACGGCGCTGTCTGATTCTCGCTGACGGCTTCTACGAATGGCGCCAGACCCCTCAGGGCAAGAAGACCCCGATCTACGTGCGCTTGAAATCCCAAGAGCCGTTCGGGTTTGCGGGACTGTGGGAGACTTGGAACTCCCCCGATGGGCAAACTGTGAAGACCTGCACGATCGTCACCACGGAGCCGAACGAGCTGATCAAGCCCATTCATCAGCGAATGCCGGTGATCGTGCCCAGAGATTTCGAAGAGCTGTGGCTTGACCCATCGTCAAAAGCGCGTGCGGAGCTAGAGCGCGTCTTGCGACCGTATCGAGCTGAAGAGCTAGAACTTTTCGACGTCTCTTCAGCCGTGAACTCGCCGACGCATGACGGCCCGGAGTGCATCGCACCCGTGAGAGATCGGGATTCTATTGCAAAAACTCTCTCGGATCGGCGATACAGCCCTTGATCGCCGAAGCGGCGACCGTCGCCGGAGAGGCCAAGTAGAGCGTGCCCAACCCAGCACGGCCTTTGAAGTTTCGATTAGAAGCGTAGATCCCCACTTGGCCCTCTTTGAGCGTCCCCGGCCCCATCCCAATACACGCGCCGCAGCTTGGGGGAACCAACTGCCCTCCAGCGTCGAGAATCTGACGCAGATACCCCGCACGACCGGCTCTCTCCCAGACCCCCAGCGACGCCGGAGAGACGATAAACTGCGTCTTCGGACTGACTTTGCGCCCAGCTACGACACGCGCCGCTGCCTCTACGTCTTCAAATTTCCCCCCCGTGCAGCTCCCCACCCAGCAGACGTCTAGTCTGATCTCTTCTTTCATAGAACTGATGGGCACGCCGTTGTCGGGCTTATACGGGAGCGCGACGTAGGGTTCAAGACGAGAGAGATCGAAGCTCAATCTAGATTTATAGATAGCTTTAGGATCGGGGCGCAGCTTCCCCACCGGGAAGATTCCACACGTTGCTCCGCCCTCGACGGTCATGTTGGCAATCGTCGAGCGATCTTCTTCGGTAAGATGCTCTAGCGCCGATCCTGTGAATTCGACAACGCAGTTCGTAAAGCCGTTCATCGTCACTTGGCTCAGAATATACAGAATAATATCTTTGGCGAAGACGCCCTTGGGGGGCTTGCCCGTCAGTTCTACCAAGATCGTCTCGGGCACATCCACCAAGAGCTTGCCCGAAGCCATGATCTCGGTCAAGTCGGTGTTGCCGATCCCAAACGCAAAGCAGCCATAGGCGCCATAGGTGCACGTGTGCGAATCCGTCCCCACGACGAGCGTATCGGGCTGGATGAGGCCCTTCTCGGGGAAGAGCACGTGACAGATGCCGTGGCTGACAAACGGCGCGGGGGGCAGAAACGCATAGGGCAGATTCTG
>JANWXV010000003.1 GCA_025057405.1 Candidatus Bipolaricaulota bacterium
GTCGTTTCTGATTCCGGGGCTGGGGCAGTTCTTGAACGGGCAAGACGGCAAGGGATTAACGCACTTAATCATCGCCATCGCGCTGCCCAGCGTCGTGGGCTTAGGGACGATCCTGCTCGCTCCCGCCGTGTCCTTCTTAAGCTATCTGCTCTTGCTCGCTGCGCCGGTGCTCTATCTGGGCTGGGCCGTTGCTAGCGCGATGGACGCTTACCAAATCGCTGACAAATACTGTCGGCCTTAGCTGACAGCAGATTCGGGTAGCGGATGAAGCTGATTGTAATTCTGTTTAATCCGCTACCGCAATCTGTTGTCAGCCCTCTTTGTCCCTCAACTTTGATCAAGATCAGTTTTTCGCATGATGCCCCTCATTGACCCATACGCTCTGGATCGGCGATACTGTCACTATAGTTTTGGAATCAAAAGCCACGAGGAGGGCGAGCATGGGGATTCCCCGCCGGCGCTTCTTGAAAGCCACGACAGCGATCGCCGGTACAGCGCTGGCTGCCGACGCTCTGGGGCTTCAAGGACTGCGCTTCGTCCCGGAGATCAAAAACCCCTTAGAGTTCTATCCCAGCCGCGATTGGGAGAAGATCTATCGAGATCAGTTTCGCTACGATAGTGCGTTCACGTTCTTGTGCGCGCCCAACGATACCCATAACTGTCTCCTGAGGGCTTATGTGCGCAACGGGATTGTCGTGCGCATCGGGCCAACGTATGGCTATGGCGAAGCGCGCGATCTCTACGGGAATCAGAGTTCTGCGCGCTGGGAGCCGCGCTGCTGTCAGAAGGGCTTAGCCCTAGGCCGGCGCTTCTACGGAGACCGGCGTGTCAAGGGCGCGTGGGTGCGCAAGGGTTTTTCAGACTGGGTCAACGCCGGCTTCCCCCGTGATTCCAAAACCGGCGCTCCCCCAAAAGAGTACTTCCATCGTGGCCAAGATTCTTGGTTACAACTCTCGTTCGAAGAGGCGTATCGCTTAGTTGCCCAAGCTCTTGTGAATATCGCCCAGACGTACTCTGGAGCCGAAGGCGCAGAGCGTCTGAAAGCCCAAAATTACGACCCCGCGATGGTCCAAGCCACCCAAGAAGCTGGGACAACGACGCTCAAATTCCGAGGCGGGATGCCCTTTCTCGGCGCGACGCGCATCTTTGGACTCTATCGCGTCGCCAATTCGCTCGCGCTGCTCGACGAGCATCTGCGTCGTGTCGGCGCTGAAAAAGCCCTCGGCGGTCGCCACTGGGACAGCTACAGTTGGCATACGGACCTTCCCCCCGGACACCCCATGGTCACCGGCCAGCAGACCGTAGATTTCGATCTCTTCACGGCCGAGAACGCGAAATTAATCACGATCTGGGGCATGAACTGGATCTCTACCAAGATGCCCGACGGCCACTGGCTCACCGAAGCGCGCCAACGCGGCGCAAAAGTTATTACTATCGCTACCGAGTATCAGTCTACTTCGAACAAAGCCGATGAAGTGATGATCATTCGGCCCGGCACCGACGCCGCATTGGCCCTGGGCCTCGCGCACGTCATCGTCAACGAGAAGCTCTACGACGAAGAGTACGTCAAATCGTTTACAGATCTTCCATTGCTGGTGCGCACCGATACTCTGAAGCTCCTGCGCCCTTCAGAAATTATTAGAGACTATAAACCCAGCGCGCTCTCCAACTACGCCAAGACCCTCAAACCCGACGAGCGCCCTGATCCCAATTCTCGCCAAAATCTTCAGATCATCTCTGAAAAGTCCCGCCAGGAGTGGGGCGACTTTCTCGTCTGGGACCGAACTAAGAACGCGCCCGCCGTCGTCACCCGCGACCACGTCGGCCGCTACTTCCTCGAACGGGGGATAGACCCCGCCCTCGACGGCACGTTCACCGTCAAAACTGTAGAGAATAAAGAGATCAAAGTCCGTCCGGTCTTCGCGCTCGTTCAAGAGTATTTGCAAGAGTTCACCCCCGAAAAAATCTCGGAAATGACTTGGGCCCCGGCCGGAGCCATCCTCAGCCTCGCCCGCCAGATTGCCGCGAACAAAGCCTCAACCCTCCTGGCCCACGGCATGGGGCCCAATCATTTCTTCAACGCTGACTTAAAAGATCGCGCGCTCTTCTTGGTCGCTGCTTTGACAAAAAACATCGGGCACTTCGGCGGCAGCCCCGGCAGCTACGCCGGAAACTATCGCGTGGCGCTCTTCAACGGGTTGCCCCAGTATATCGCCGAAGACCCGTTCAATATCGAGCTGGACCCGACCAAGCCCGCCAAAGTCAAATCTTACGCCAAGTCCGAATCGGCCCATTACTATAACTACGGCGACCGGCCCTTAAGAATGGGCACCAAGCTCTTTACGGGAAGGAGCCACCTCCCTACGCCTACCAAATTCTTATGGTTCGGTAACTCCAACTCGCTCCTAGGCAACGCCAAGTGGGGCTACGACGTCATTCACAACACGCTGCCCAAGATCGAAGCGATCGTCGTCAACGAATGGTGGTGGACGATGTCGTGCGAGTACGCCGACGTCGTCTTTGGGGTGGACTCGTGGGCGGAGTTTAAGTACCCCGACATGTGCGGCTCGGTCACCAACCCGTTTGTGCAGGTCTTCCCCCGCACGCCCCTGCCCCGCATCTTTGAGACCCGCAGCGATATCGAAACATATATGGGCGTCGCCGAAAAGCTCGCCGAGCTGACCGGCGATCAGCGATTCAACGACTATTGGCGCTTCGTCCGCGATAATCGTGTTGACGTTTATCTGCAAAGAATCTGCGACGCGAGCAGCTCGCTGCGCGGCTATAAATTCAGCGAGCTGGAAGAGCGCGCGCAGAAGGGCACCCCCACGTTGAAGCTCCTGCGCACGTATCCCAAAATAGTCGGCTGGGAGCAGACGCACGAATCGAAGCCGTGGTACACCAAGACCGGACGATTGGAGTTCTATCGCGAAGAAGACGAATTTATCGAATACGGCGAGAACATCCCGGTCTATCGCGAACCCATTGATGCGACGCCTCACGAGCCGAACGTCATCGTCGCGCCGAAAGACTTAGAGATTCTCAAGCCTGCGCCTCCCGAACAGTACGGACTGAAGCGCGACGACCTGAGCACCGAGACCCGCCAAGTGCGCAATATCATTAAGACGCCCGAAGAGGTTCTACAGTCTCAGCACCCGCGCGTCAAAGACGGGTTGAGATTTATCTTTCTCACCCCCAAGTATCGTCACGGCGCGCATACGACCCCGGTAGATTTAGATGTGCTCGCGGTTTACTTCGGCCCCTTCGGCGATATCTACAGAAGAGACAAGCGTATGCCGTGGGTCGGCGAAGTCTATGTAGATATCAATCCCCAAGACGCTAAAGAGTTGGGGATCGAAGACGGTGACTACGTCTGGATAGACGCCGATCCCGACGACCGGCCCTATCGCGGCGCTCAGCCCAGCGATCTCGATTACAAAGTCTCACGGTTGATGAGCCGCGCGCGCTATTACAACGGCACGCCGCGCGGGGTCCTGCGCATGTGGTTCAACATGTACCAAGCGAGCCACGGCACCGTGAAAGCGCACGAGACCCGACCCGACAAGCTCGCCAAGAACCCCGAGACCAACTATCAAGCGATGGTGCGCTACGGCGGGCATCAAAGCTGCACCCGTGCTTGGTTACGCCCCACGCTCATGACCGACTCGTTGGTGAGAAAAGAGACGTTCGGGCAGATCATTGGTCAAGGCTTCGCCGCTGATATTCACTGTCCCGTGGGCGCTCCCAAAGAGTCGTTTGTGAAGATTGCCAAGGCCGAGCCGGGCGGCGCTGACTTAAAGAGCTTGTGGCGTCCGGCGCAGCTGGGCTATCGGCCCACCTACGAGAACGACGAGATGAAGCAATATCTGGCCGGCGGCTTCATCGAAACAGAATAGCTTAAAGAGCTTAGTGGAGGGGAAGCTATGGCTAAAGTCTCGAACTGGCAGATCAATCGCCCGATGGACTACCCCTATGAAGAGTCGCGCCCCAAGCGACAATTTGCAGCCGTCTTCGACATCAACAAGTGCATCGCGTGCCAGACGTGCACGATGGCGTGCAAGCATACGTGGACGAGCGGGCGCGGCCAAGAGTATATGTTCTGGAACAACGTCGAGACCAAGCCCTACGGGTTCTATCCCCTCGCGTGGGATGTCAAGATTCTCTCGCTGCTGGGCGTGAACAAGTGGGCAGGGCAGCAATACGCAGGCAAGACCGTCTTTGAGGCTGCCGAGCCGGGACAGACCGTCAAGGGCTATCTGCCGGAGGACTTAGACTGGGCGCATCCCAATCTCGGTGAAGACGAGCCGGCGGGCACGGTCGAGAAGGGCGATTACTTCACCTTGCCCCACAAGATCTGGGCGTTCTATCTGCCCAGACTCTGCAATCACTGCACCTACCCCGCTTGTCTGGCAGCTTGCCCGCGCAAAGCGATCTACAAGAGAACAGAAGACGGCATTGTTTTAGTAGATCAATCGCGCTGTCGCGGGTATCGCGAGTGTATGCGCGCTTGCCCGTATAAGAAAGTGCTCTACAACGCCGTGACGCGCGTGGGCGAGAAGTGCATCGGCTGCTATCCGTTGGTCGAGCAGGGCTTTCAGCCCCAATGCGTCACCACTTGTATTGGGAAGATCAGACTGAACGGCTGGATCAGCCCGCCCGACCAAGCCGATCCCGAAAAGCCCATAGATTTTCTCGTGCACATCAAGAAGATCGCATTACCCCTCTACCCGCAGACGGGCCTCGAACCCAATATCTATTACGTCCCGCCCATTCACGTCCCGTTGAATTATCTCAAGCAGATGTTCGGCCCCAACGTCGAGCACACCGTCCATCTCTATAAGAATCTCAAGGACGACGAGCAGCTTCTGGGGTGCTTCATGCTCTTTGGCGCGACGAACCGTTGGATCGAAAAATTCAAAGTCGCCGACGGCTACGCGTTCGGCTATGACGCCAAGGGCGCGGAGATCGTTCGTGTGCCGCTCAAGGAGCCGATCTACATTCGGCCTTTTGAAGACCCAGAGCGTCAAGCGGTGCGGCACAACACGCCGTAGGGGAACTTATGTCTGGGATTAGAATATCTTTGCGTAATCGAGGCCCTCACCCCCAGCCCCTCTCCCGTCTTCACAGACGGGAGAGGGGTGCCGTCAGGCGGGGTGAGGGCCTCGCTCGCAGCTTCAGCCGCAGAGTGATCTTCGTGATCCTTCTCGCATTCTTGAGCGGCTTGATCGCTCACGCCCAAGCGATCAAGCTCACGGCCAAATTCACCGATCAAGAGCTTTCTACAGACCCCAACGCAGCGATCTGGGCGCAAGCTCCAACTGCTACTGTGACGCTAGGCCCGCAGCAGATCGCCGCGCCCTTCGGCGGCGGCGCGATCAAAGAGCTGCACGTGCGCGTCCTCCACAACGGACGCCAAATCGCATTTCTCACCGAGTGGGCCGACGCGACTCCAGATAGAGAATCCGCTCAAGTAGACAGATTCAGCGATGCTGTCGCTCTGCAGTTCCCCTATCAGAGCGATGCCCAACCCAGCCCGTTTATGGGCGACGCTCGCCATGCCGTCAACATCTGGCAATGGCAAGCAGCATGGCAGCGCGATATAGACGAGGGCGGGCTGGCCGACGTAGATCGCGCTTATCCGCCCTATGCGTCGGAAGTGCCCTATGGGATCTACGTCGGGCGCGACGTGGGCAACTGGCGCTCCCAACGCGATCACAAGACCCCTATAGAAAACCTGATCGCCCAAGGGTGGGGGACGCTCACGCATCAGGAGCAGCAGCACGTGTTGGGCAAGGGGGTCTGGGAGAACGGCCGTTGGAAGGTCGTCTTTCTGCGGGCGTTGCAGACGGGGCTGATGGGCGATGCTAGCTTCATCGCCGGTCAGAAGCTCTCGGTGAATTTCGCGGTCTGGGACGGCGCCCAGAGCGAGCGCGGCGCGAGAAAATCCGTCTCGCTCTTCTGGCACGAGCTGCAATTAGACCCCCTGCCCGCAGGCTTCTCTGTAACGGCAGAGCCGATCAAGAGCGTTTCTACAACGCAAACAGTGGGAGTTCCCGCGTGGGCTGCGGCGCTGGTAGCGCTGCTCGCGCTGCTCTTCGGCGCGCTGCTGATGTGGTTTATAATGCGTCCGCGCTCGTCGCAAGAGCCGGAGATCGGGTGAGCACTGTGAAAGAGTTCGCAAGGGCCTTCGAGCGCAGCGATCTCTATGCTCAATTGGCTCGTGGGTTTTGGCGTCCGCAGCATAGCTTACAGCGCGAGTATGATCGGCTCTTTGCCCATCGCTCTCAGATTCTTTGTCCCATCTACGAAGCCGAGTACGACCGAGATCGCGCGCTCACCCCAGGGGCGACGCTGGCGGACATCGCGGGGTTCTATCGCGCGTTTGGGCTAGAGAGAGCGACTCACGAGCGTCCGGATCACTTGGCTTTAGAGCTAGAGTTTATGCGCGTGCTGACGTACAAAGAAGCGCTGGCTCTCGAAGCTGGGCGCTCAGAAGAAGCCGAACTCTGTCGGGACGCGCAGAAGAAGTTCTTAGAGGCGCATCTGGGGCGCTGGGTGGGGATCTTCGCAGAAACTCTTCTGCAGCAGACCCAGAGCAATTTCTATCGGGAGCTGGCTGTGAAGTTGCGCGATTTTATCACCGTGGAGTGTCAAGCTCTGGGTGCTCAGCCTCAACGGATTACTGCTCACGAAGCAGAGCCGGAGATTCAGATGGACTGTCCGCTGGCACATAGAGCTTTTGCTTAAGCTCCCGGCACCAAGGGGACAATGCCCTCAACCCGTGCGAAGTGCTTCTTGTCGAACGTGCAGGCCCGTGAAAGCCCTCGTTCTCTCATCCAGCAAGCATTGTAGGCATCAATAAAATCTATATTTCTGTCTGCATAAAGCAAGATAGCAGATCCGATAAGATGGGCATCTTCTACTTGCAAGCCGGGCGTATGGAGAATCGTCAAGACCTGTGTTTTGATCGCTTCGCGGCTCAGCTCATAATACGATTCTAAAGTCCATACCAACTCTGCGATGACCAGCACGCTTGTATGCAAATTAATTTTGCCTGCAGCTGCCTGCCGCAACAGACGAGCTACAGCATCGGCCTGTGCGGGAACATCATTCGTAAGAAAACGTAGAAATACGTTGGTATCAACAAAGTACTCATTCATGAGCGGCTTTCCGTGCAACTTGGCGTTTAGTTCGTTCGCGCACGTCATTAAAATCCTCTGGTTGGCGACGTGCTTTGACACTGCCTCGCAAGTGGAGCAGTGTCCCTTTTAAGCCCTGTAACACGACTTCCCCGTTCCGACGAATGAAGACCACACGATCCCCAGAGTGCAATCCCAAATAATCACGGATCTCTTTGGGAATGGTCATCTGCCCTTTTGATGTCACTTTGCTGCTGATCATGCTCTCTCCTTACTTCTTTTTACTTTGTATTACTAACAAAATTATAGCTTGCTCTTTAGCTCGATTCAAATTCTGTTCGTTGGGTAATACTGCTAGCTATACAGTTTCTGAGGTCGCGCGTGCGCCAGCAGCACGTGCACCCCGCGCTCGCTCAGACGCCTCTGCAAGAGCGCTTTCAGCTCTTCGGCCGAGATCTTCTCTATCTCTACTTCGTCAACGGCACTCACCCCACAGGCCCTGATAAGCTCCGGCACGCGCCCCAGCCCCGGAATGGGCTGCGCCCCTGGCGTCATCGCTGAAGCTCTATTATAGAGCACGATCACCAAAATATTGTGCCCATGCTCGACGGCGTCTAGCAGCCCCGTGATCCCTGAGTGAACAAACCCCGTGTCGCCGATAATCGCAACCCCCTTGCGCCCAGCCAGCGACAGCCCCGCCGCCGTCGAGATCGAAGTCCCCAAGCTGAACGCCGTGTCCACCACCAACGGGGGGAAGAACCCGTGCAAAATCGAACAGCCGACATCGCCGGCGACCAAGTAATCTTCGGGGAGCAGCTCGTCCAAGACCTGATAGAGCGGCTCGAACCCGCCGCAGGGCAGCTCTAAAATCCCGCTGCTCACTTTGGGTTGAATGTCGAGATGAAGCCCAGAGGGCCGGCGCTCCCACGCTTGGCCGATCTGCTCGGCTTCTAGCTTGCCGATTCTAGGCAGATGCCCCGTCAGCCGCCCCAGCACCTTCGTCGGCAACCGCTGGCGCGCCACTAGAGCACCCACGGCCTCTTCGACGATCGGAGCGATCTCTTCGACGATTAAGACGTTCTCCAACGGGCGCAAGAACTCGATAAGCTGGCGCTCCGGCAACGGATGGGCATAGCCGAGCGCAAAGTGATGCTCTTCTGCTACGAGCGTGGAGACAAACCCACAGGAGATCACGCCGCGGCGCGCCCCTGCTTTGGTCTTGACCTGATGCAAAGGAGAGTCTTCAACAAGCTCGACCAACTGCGAATAAATCTTTTTGTAGAAGTGCTTATAGCGATCAAGAATGAGATTCTCCCAGGCACGCTCGCGCACAAAAGCCCCCTCGACAGCTACGGGAGTCTCGCTCGCGCGTCCCGGCCCTTGCAGCAGTCGCCCCGTCACTTGCAGCATCACCGGGATCCCCAGCGCCGCCGAGAGATCCAGCCCTTCAACGACAGCCTCGCTGACCAATTCAGAGCCAGGGGGCGTCAAGACCGGAATCTGCGCTAATTTCGCGTACCATCGGGAATCTTGTTCGTTCTGAGATTTCTCCGCGCCGGGGTCATCCCCCGCGATCAGCAACAGAGAGTTGCCAATCCCGTGAGGCACACACGTCACCAACGGATCGGCCAGAACGTTGATCCCCACTTGTTTCACAGCGACCACGCTGCGCTTGCCGGCCACCGAAGCCCCCAGCGCCTGCGCAAACGCCACCTTCTCTTCCGTGCTGATCTCCACGCGCAATCCCTGACGCGCCATCTCGTCCAACAGCGCCGTGACGGGGTCGCCGTAGACACCCGTAATAAGAGCGATCTCGTTCTCCTTGAGGGTCTGCACCAACGCTTCGCGTGCCGTCACACTCATCACCCGATTCGACACTCTAACAGATAAACCCAGAGACGTCAATCACGCGCGCAGTCTCCCTAACTCTTGGAGCGCGTTCTTAGTGATCGCCATCGCGCGTTCCAAGCGTCCGGGCTGTTGCTCATCGAGCGCTTCGATGAGCGCCTCTAAGAGCATCTTAATCGGCGTAACGCGAAAGAGATGATTTTCATAGCGATAGGCGCAGATGCGCTGGCGCTGCAAGAGCACATTCAGCGCATCGGTGAGCTGAAGTTCGCCGTTGGGGTCAGGCGGAGTCGCTTGCAGCGCTTCGAAGATCTGGGGAGTGACGATGTAGCGCCCGACGATGGTCAGGCCCGCGATCTCTGGGCCGCGGGGTTTTTCGGCCAGCGCTTCCACCCAATAGAGATCTTCTTCTAGGCGCTCCCCCAGTGTAGCGACGCCGTAGTTCTTAAAATCAGCAGCTCCTTCGGCCTCGGTGACCGCCACGACGCTGCAGCGATAGCGCTCGTAGATCGCGATCATGCGGCGGAGCGAGCGCGCGCGGTCTTCTAAGAGAATATCATCGGGCAAGAGAATCGCGAAGGGTTCATCGCCTACCAAGCCTTGGGTGATCACGATCGCGTGTCCCAGACCTAGTTGGGGTTCTTGCACGATCTGGCGCACTTTGAGGTCTTTGGGAAGCTCGATCTGAGGGGTGGGGCGGCCGGGAGCGAGCACCAAGATCGCTTCTTTGAGTCCCGCGGTGGCGATCTCTTCAAGAGCAGGGCGGAGCATCTGCCCGAGCTGAGAAGGCGAGAGCAAGCGCGGCTGCCAGCCCGCGACGGGGATGACGACCTTGCGCAGTCTCTTGGCGCGCAGCTCCTGCCAGCGCCCCAAGAGCCGATGAATCTCGGCGATCAGCTCCTCGCGCTCTGGGGGAGAGAGCGCGGCGATCTCTCCCAAGATCCCTTGAATTCCCGAAGCTTGCGCGATCTCTTCGGAGGAAGCGTATCCGGCGCTTTGCAAGAGTTCTCTCTGCTGGTCGGGGCGCAGCCCGAGGGCTTGGGCAATCCGAGTAATCATCGTGGCCGAAGGGCGGCGGAGGCCCTGCTCGAGATACGTGACAAAGCTCGCGGAGATCCGCGCGCGGCGTGCCAACTGTGCCCGCGTCAGGTGCGCTCGCTCGCGGTGCTCCCGCAGAAGCCTTCCTAGCTCTTGCAGATCTTCCATTTGAAAGACACCCGCTTAAAAGATACACTCTCGGAGCAAGATCTTCAAAAGGAGGTTCTTCATGTCCGAGTGGCAGGCCTACCCCGGAGGAGTCTATAAGAAAAAAGAAGCTCTCTATCGCGAGCTGCAGCAAGAGCGCGAGAGAATCCTGAAGATGGGAGACTCTCAGATCTTAGAGAAGCGTAAGAAATCTGGACAGCTCAACGCCCGCGAGCGCTTGGCCTATCTCTTCGATGGGGGTGACTATACGGAGATCGGGATGCACATTAAGCACCGAACGGTGCACTTTGGCTTAGACAGAGTCTCGATCCCCGCTGAAGGGGTGATCACCGCTTTCGGGAGGGTGAACGGGCGCTGGGTCGTGGCGTTCTCCGAAGATTATTCCGCGATGGCTGGGACGTTTGGCGAGTATCATGGCTTCAAAGAAGCCTATGCGATTCAGTTTGCCATGGAGAAGGGCTTGCCCGTGATCGGGATGAACGACTCTGCGGGGGCGCGCCTCCAAGAGGGCATAGATACTCTCGAAGCCTACGGGCGGCTCTTCCGCGTGCAGACGCTCGCTTCGGGCGTGATCCCGCAAATCGCTCTGTTGCTCGGCCCGTGTCTGGGAGGGCAAGCCTATCACCCGATCATGCAAGACTTTCTCATTCAGGCCCGCGACACGGGGTTTTTGGGGATCGCTGGGCCGGCGTTCGTTAAAACCCAAATTGGCGAAGAGATCTCTTTGGAAGAACTCTGCGGCTGGAAGGCCCACGCTGTCAAAGCTGGCCAGACGCACCTCGTAGCGAAAGACGATCGCGATGCTATAGATAGAGCCAAAGAGCTTCTGGCTCTTCTGCCCTCCAACAATCGCGAGCGCCCGCCGCGCCACCAGACGGCCGATTCCGCCGAGCGCGTCGCCCCAGAACTGGACGAGATCGTCCCCGATGAGCCGTTCAAGCCCTTCGATATGAAGAGAGTGATCCGAGCGATCGTGGACGACGGCTATTTTTTTGAGACGATGGAGCATCACGCTAAAAACGTGATCACGGGATTTGCCCGTTTTGGGGGACGCCCCGTGGGGATTTGGGCCAATCAGCCGATGTGGGCCGGGGGCGTCATAGATACGCACGCAGCCGATAAGGGCGCGCGATTCATCAGATTCTGCGATCTCTTTCATATTCCCGTGGTGACGTTGGTGGACTGCGGCGGCTATATGATCGGCTCGCAGCAAGAATGGGCAGGGATTCTGCGGCACGGCGCGAAGTTGCTCTTCGCCTGGGCGAACGCTACCGTCCCGTTGATCTCGGTGATCATCAGAAAATCCTACGCTGGAGCGCACTACGGGATGCTGGACAAGAGCATTGGGGCCGACTTCGTCTTTGCTTGGCCTACGGCCCGCATCACGATCGTCGGGGCGGACACGGCCGCGAGTGTGATCTTCGCCCGCGAGATCAAAGAAGCTCAAACCCCTGAAGAAGTGAAAGCCAAGAGAATTCAAGAGTTCAGCGAACTTTACGAAAACCCATATCGCGCGGCCGAGCGCGGCTGCGTGGACGAGATCATCATGCCCCACGACACGCGCAAGTACATCAATCGCGCTTTAGATCTGCTGGAGAACAAGTTCGTGACTCCCGGCACCTGCCCGTGGAAGGTCTGGAAGAAATATGCTAACATCAATTTATAAGACAGGCATGCACATAGGGGCGCAATGAATTGCGCCCCTACTCGTGATGATGATAGGTTACGGCTGCAAGTGAGGTAAAAAAATGGCTCAAGAGATCGTCGAAGCGCCGCTTGCGGGCAAGATCATACGCGTTCACGTTAAGCCCGGTGACAAAGTCAGTGAAGGGGATCTCCTTTGCACGATAGAGTCTCTGAAGATGGAGAACTCCATTCTGGCTCCCATCTCCGGCGCGATTAAAGAAGTCCGCATCGCCCCCGGCCAGGCGATCAAGGCCGGCGAGGGCATGATCACTATCGAGAGTTAGCCGAAGAGGGGAACGAGCGTCAAGACCGCGCCCCCAGCGACAACCGAAGCGATCTGCCCCGCGGTGTTAGCCCCGGCGGCTTGCATCAGCAAGTGATTGTGAGGGTTGGCTTCTAAGCCCACTTTCTGGACTACCCTGGCCGACATGGGGAAGGCCGAGATCCCCGCTGCTCCAATCAGCGGGTTGATCTTCCCCTTGGAGAGCAGACACATCACTTTTCCCAAGAGTAGCCCCGCGGCCGTGTCCAACGCAAACGCGATGATCCCCATGACGAAGATCGTGACAGTCTCTACTCGCAGAAAATCTGCCGCTACCATCATCCCACCGACGGTCAGCCCCAACAGAAGCGTGACGATATTGGCCAGCTCGTTCTGAGCGGCCGCAGAGAGCCGCTCTACTACGCCGCTCTCCCGCAAGAGATTCCCAAACATCAGACAGCCAATCAACGGCGTGGCCTTGGGCACGAGCAGCCCCACCAAGAGCATCGTCACCAGCGGAAAGAGAATCTTAGCTCGTTGAGAGACCGCTCTGCCCTTGGCCGACATCTTGAGGCTTCTCTCTCGCTTGGTCGTGAGCAGTCTCATAATCGGCGGCTGAATGATGGGCACGAGCGCCATATACGAGTACGCCGCGACGACGATCGCTGGCGCGTACTTAGACCCCAGCACAGTCGAGACATAGATCGAAGTCGGCCCATCGGCCGAGCCGATAATCCCGATGCTCGCTGCGTCTTGTAGGCTAAAGTCCAAGAGTTTGAGCCAGCCATCCCCTAAGAAGTACGCCAATAGAAAAGTCCCAAAGATGCCAAACTGAGCTGCTGCTCCCAAGAAGATCGTGTACGGCCTCTCCAAGAAGGGGCCGAAGTCGATCATCGCGCCGATGCCGATGAAGATCAACAAGGGGAAGAGTTCGTTATCAATCCCCGCTCTCTTTAAGAGAGCAAAGAGACCTCCCTCCTCACCCAGCCCACTTAAGGGAATATTGGCCATGAGCACCCCCACACCGATGGGGATCAGGAGGACCGGCTCGACTTTCTTGGCAATCCCCAGATAGATGAGCAGCCCGCCGACGGCCAGCATCGTGACGGTCTGCCAATTCAAGTGCAGAAATCCGAAAAAGTCACTGAGATTCATCGGGGGCTTCTCCTTTGGATTGAGTCAGCTTCTCCACCAAGACCATCGCTGCCAACAAAACGCCCAGCACTGCAAAGACCATCCCCATCCCCAGAAGAGCAATCCCCAAAGCAGCGATCATACCAACACCATGCCTCTGGGCTAAACGTAGGGGCGCAATGAATTGCGCCCCTACTTGAACGCTTGAATCCCCGTGATATCTTGCCCCAAGATCAGCGTCTGGATGTGATCCGTCCCCTCCAGCGTATAAACGCTCTCGAGGTTGAGCATGTGACGGATAGATTGGTAATCGAGCGTAATGCCGTTGGCCCCCAGAATGTCGCGGGCGAGGCGAGCGCAGTGCAGGGCCATCGCGACGTTGTTGCGCTTGGCCAACGAGATCTGAACGGGCTTGCCCTTGCCCACTTCTTTGAGTTGACCCAATCTGAAACACACCAGCTGCGCTTTGGTGATCTCCGTTAACATCTCAACGAGCTTCTCTTGCACCAACTGAAACGACGCGATGGGCTTATCGAACTGCACGCGCTGTTTGGCATATTCTACAGCTTCTTCATAGCAGGCCATCGCCGCACCGACAGCTCCCCACGCAATCGCATATCGCCCTTGGTTAAGACACATCAACGGGCCTTTGAGGCCCTCAACCCCCGGCAACAGATTCTCTTTGGGAATACGACAGTCATGGAGATACAGTTCGCCGGTATCAGAAGCCCGCGCCGACATCTTGTGCTCGATCTTCGCGGTGGAGAAGCCCTTCGTGCCTCGCTCTACTAAGAAACCCCGGATCACTCCGTCGAGCTTGGCCCAGACGATCGCGACGTGCGCTAGTGTCGCGTTGGTGATCCACGCTTTGGTCCCGTTGAGAATAAAATAATTGCCGTCGCGCTCAGCAACGGTCTCCATCGCACCGGGATCGCTGCCGTGTTCTGGTTCCGTAAGCCCAAAGCAGCCCACGGCTTCGCCCTGAATGAGCTTGGGCAGCCAACGCTCTTTTTGTTCTGGGCTGCCAAACGTATAGATGGGATAGATCACCAAGCCGTTCTGCACCGAACAGAAGCTGCGAATCCCCGAATCGCCGCGCTCTAATTCTTGCATGGCCAGCCCATACGCGATCGCGTCGATCCCCGCGCCGCCGTATTCTTTGAGCGTTGCACCCAACAAGCCCAGCTCGGCGATCTTGGGGATGAGCTGAGTCGGAAAGTGACCCGCTTCAAAAGATTCTTTAATAATGGGAAGTACTTCTTCATCGACGAACTGACGGACGGTGTTGCGGATCAACTTTTGCTCATGGGTGAAGAGGTCGTCCAAACCGAAATAATCAACGCCGGAGAAGCCCATCGAAGACCTCCTTCTGTTCTGAGGGGACGTGTACAAAGCTCGCGAGCAGTTCTATCAATCTCTGGGCCGCGCTGCGTCGCATCGCAAACGCAAAATGCAGCTGATTCCCTACGAAGACCTCTCTGTAGTTATGCCCCTCTGCAAATAAGCGCTGTTGCTCCATCCCCAAGACGAGATCGTTCTGTTGCAGCCCGCAGAGCGAGAGCATCCATTCGGAGCCACCGTAGAGATTGGTGATGGCAATCGCGCCCTCCCACGTGACGCGCTCGAGGGGCGTGAAGAGCCAATCGGCGATCTTGGCAAGCAGACAGAGGGAAGCCGTGGCGTCGCCGCCCCACAAGCCCCACCGATCCCAACACGCCCCACAGGCCCCGCGCAGCGCCGGATGGTAGAGAAAGAGATGCTCGATCTTCTGGGCCGCTTGAACCCAACGCGCTGCGCGCTCTCGGTCTGCCACGAGCTGCTGCCAGCCCTCCCGAAGCTGACGACACGCATAAGCTGCGCGACCCGTAAACGCGTCACAGTCTAGTTGGGAAATGAGCGCTTCTAGATCGCCGTGTTGAAGCTCATACGCGGTGCGCAACAGCAAGAGCGTCGCTGCACCGCTGAAGCTGTGAGCAACGACGTTCAGCCCAGAAGGGGCGCTATACAGATAATCGGCGATATTCTCAGCCCATGGGAAAAGCCCGACGCGCCCCGGCAGCGTGGGGCGCCAGACGGTCGCGCCTCGCTCTTGCAACAAAGGCGCAGCCAGGCGCCAGTCGCGACTGGTGCCGGGCCAGACGCCGTGCAGCAGTACCCAGTGCGTCTTGGAGAGCGCAAGAGCCGCAGGCTCGGCCAGCGCGGGCTTGGGGGCGGTCAGACCGCCCACGAGCGCCAGCGAGAGCAGCCAACTCTTCATAATAATCTGAAACTCTAACGCACGTTCAATTTGACCAACATGGCCATCGCGTTCTTCTCGCAATTGCCGCGGAAGGGGTTGC
>JANWXV010000040.1 GCA_025057405.1 Candidatus Bipolaricaulota bacterium
CCAGATGCCCAGCTTTAACTTTCTCTTCGAGAATAGCGGGCACAGGCTCCCCGGCTTCTTTGGTCAAGTGATAGCCAATGTCAATCCCCGTGAGGTCTTGCAGCTCGAACGGCCCCATCGGGAAGCCCTCGTAGAACTTCATGCGGCTATCTATCTGCTCAATCGTCGCCTCGCCGCGCGAGACGATATGCGCCGACTCCAACATAAACGGCCCCACCAGCACTCGGTTCACAATGAACCCCCGCACGTCCTTCTCGACGCGAATCGGCGTCTTGCCGAGCTTTTTGGCGAGTTCCGCGATCAGCGCCATCGTCTCTTCTGACGTTCCTTCTCCTTTGATGACTTCTACCAAGGCCATACGCACCACCGGGCTGAAGAAGTGCATTCCTACGACCTTGTCGGGGCGCTGGGTAGCCTTGCCGATCTCGGTGATGCTCAAGCTGCTCGTATTGCTGGCGAGGAGAGCGTCTTTGGGAGTGAGCTTATCTAATTCTTTGAACGTCTCGAGCTTGAGCTTCATGATCTCGGGAATCGCCTCGATGACGACATGGGCGTCTTTGACGGCTTCTTTGAGATCCACAACGGGGGTGATGAGTTTAAGAGCAGCATCGGCTTTCTCTTTGGAGATTTGGCCCTTCTCGACGAATTTGCCCAGGCTCCACGCGATCTGATCGTAGCCCTTCTTGACGAGTTCTTCGTTGATGTCGCGCATCTTCACTCTATACCCGGCCATCGCTGCGACCTGAGCGATGCCGTGCCCCATCGTGCCGGCTCCCAGTACAGCAATCGTCTTGACATCCTCGAGCTTCATAGTGAGAGATCACCTCAAAGTGTTTTGCTTGACGCTATCATAGCGCAAATACCGTCCAGCGTGCAAAGCACTAGCGATGCTTTAAAAAATCCTGCTCTACGGCAGCGCTCACGCGGAAGCCAGAACGCTTCAATCTTTCTAAGAGCACAGAGAGATTCTCCTTCACCAAGCTCAAGTCTTTAGCCCGCTTCAGAATGCCTAAAGTCCCAATGACGCCAAGTCCTAGTCGCATAGCTTCTTTTCTAGCTTTGATCTCGTCCATAATGACGAAGCCCGCCCGTTGTTCTAAAGCCAGCACAATGGCCTCTGCCTCGCGAAGGGCCTGATGAAGCTCCCTAGCCCCGGTCTTCCCCTGACCGTGAACGAGAATTTCATCAGAGACAGCCTTGGGAATTAAGACATCTGCAAAAATCTCACGCAGAACGAAGAAGTATGAAATACCCGCTAAGCTGATGATAGGGCCAGCGTTAAGCACCGCTCTCATAGGGAAGGCTTTCTTTTCCACTGATGAAGGCTCTTCTTCTCTATGGCCCATTCTTCTTCGTCGTATTCATAGACTGGTATCCCCAATTGGACAAGGCGCTCTATCATCTCTGTCAAACTGAGATCGGCAAGCTCGGCGGCCTTCCCCAACGAGACCCTTCCCGTCTGAAAGAGCATAATCGCCAAGGTCTCTTTCAGTTTAGCGGACAGCTTCTTGGGAGAAAAGTCGAAGACTTCTAGTAATTCTTGATATTTCTCTGGATCGAGATCGAGAGTCACCTTCGGCATAAAGCTGCTCCTCACGTTTTGCTTGACGCTATGATAGCGCAAAGACGGGGCCGGGTGCAAAAGCACTTGACAGCGCGCACGATACAGCTATAATGCTCTTCAGCCAAAGAGCATCTATGCAAAAGATAATGAGAACCACGGTCATCATAGTCTTAGCTCTTGCTTTCTGGACTGCGCCTCCGATCTGGGCACAGCGGGGTATCGGCCCCCTGTGCGGCTATACCCCTCCCATCAGCGAGTTCCAAGACCTCAAGCTCTCTGGCAACTATCGCTATTACAATGATCCCTTCACGGACAATCGCAGCAACGATAGCTCTGGGAGCCTGCGGGCGAGCTTCTCCCGGTTCTTCGATGCCCCCACCTACGGCATCTCTCAACAAGCGATGGCACGGGTTGATCTCGATCGGGGGAGCGTTGTCTATCAAGCCGACGCTGCGCTTAACTTGCGGGGCTATCTGCCCGAGACGAACTTCTTTGGCTTCACAGGGATCGAAGGCCAGGGAACTTCAGCCCTCCCCATGCCCGGTCTTAAAATCTCTGCCGGAGGAGGCTACGGGCGCTTCAAAGATGTCACGCCCTTAGCCAAGGCGCTCAAGATTCAGGAGCGCTTGCTGGAACTGAAAGCTATCCGCAGCCCTCTGCCCCCAACGGCGATCTTTGAGATCGCCGATACGATTGGACGACGACGCGAATTCCCCGATCTCGCTGCTCTCGTGCAGAATCTCGAAGAGATCATCGAGAGGAGCGGCCTTGTCCCCCAAGGGCAACAGCTCGGTGCTGTGGCGCTCTTACGCATTGAAGAGATTTTGAACGAAACTGCGGATGAGAAGCTCTGCGGCTGGGAGGTGCGCTTGGGCGTGGGATACGAGCTTCTCGATCCCACAGACGAGAGACGAGAGCTGCTCGTGCTCGCTTCTTTTGACTATTCGCTGGCCCCAGCCCCACGCTCGCAGTTCAGCAGCAAGCTCCAACTCAGCTCAGCGTTTCCCCTCTTTGATGACTATGTGCTGTTAGCTAAAATTAACTATCTCTTTCGCCTTACCGAAAGCATTGACACCCAGATCACTTACAGTTTCATTCGCACCAAGCCCAGAGCTTTAGAGGCGCTAGACTTGCAAGGGCTTGATCTGCGTCTGGTCTTTCAAACCCAAGCCAATCTCAACTTGGCGCTGCAACTCGAAACGTCGTGGGCAAACGATTTCGAAGAGTGGTCCCAACGCTTGATCTTGACTCTGAATTATGATCTCTTTTAGAGCCCTAGGAGCCATACTGATAGGGTTTGCGGTAGTGGCTTGGCCGGCCTTGGCGCAGCCCGCGGCGCAGGCGAGCGATTATGTCGTGTTGGAATTTGTCTTTGGGCTGCAAGGGGCATTGCTGGGAGGGGGCGCGGGCTTCTATGCTACGTATTTTGCGCTCACGATCCTTCAGCCCTGCCCTCATGATGAGACGGAGCGTCGCGCGTGCGAGCTGGGCAATTCGGTGATCGCCCTGGCGGTCGGGCCGAACGTGGGCATCCCCCCGGGAGCGACTTTCTTGGGGGTCGCGCTCGCGGGCGCGTTGGTGGGAGTCGAAGGCAACGTGGGCCTGGCGCTGGTGGGCAGCATCGCGGGGACGCTCTTGGGGAGCGCACTGGCGGGCAACTGGGTCTTCGAACCGACGGATTTTTCGCTCGTCGTCAACCCCGTGACCATGGCCGCTCTGGGGGCCACCGTGGGCTATAATATCGGGGCGAAGATGCGCACTCCCTCATCGTCGTCAATCCCGGCGCGTCTTCTTTCTGCAAGCTACGAGATCGTCGCTGCGCGCTGGCGCTTCTGATATTTCTCTCGCAAAAGCTCCACGATGCGCTGGTTCGCTGCGGGGAGAGCGAAGTCTTTTAATCTCGCTAGCGCTACCCATCTCCACGGGCGCAGGCTCTTGGGAGCATGTCGCAGATGCCGACATTCAAAGACGTGCAGCGTCACGGAGAAGTGAGAATAGCCGTGTTCGATGACCGTCAGCGGGCGCACGCGATGGACGCGCATCCCCGTCTCTTCAGCGATCTCGCGCATGAGCGTTCTCTCTAACGGCTCGTCCCCTTGGCGCTTGCCTCCGGGGAACTCCCAGAGTCCCCCTAAGAGACCGTGATCGGGACGACGGGCGATAAAGATTTTGTTCTCCCTCCAGATGACGCCGACGGCAACTTCGTAGTGGGGCTTGGTGCGCTTGGGGGCTGTGACGGGAAGCTCGTTCTGCACGCCGCGACGTCGCGCTATACAGAACGAGCGGAGCGGGCAGAGCAGACAAGTTGGCCCCTTGGGGAGACAGATCGTGGCCCCCAAGTCCATCAGGGCTTGGTTGAACTCTCCCGCTCTGTTTTTAGGGATCAGTTGACGACAGTAATTCTCTAAAAGCTTTTCGGTAGCGGGCTTACGGAGGTCTTGGCGCAGAGCGAAGAGCCTACAGAGGACGCGGCGGGCGTTGGCATCAAGAGCGGGTTCATCTTGTCCAAACGCGATGCTGAGAATCGCCCCGGCCGTATAGCGTCCCACGCCCGGAAGCTTTAAGAGCGCTGCGCGTTCCGAGGGCAATCTCCCGTCGTAATCGCGCACAACGATCTGAGCAGCTTTGTGAAGATTCCGGGCGCGTGCGTAGTAGCCCAGTCCCTCCCAGAGCTTGAGCACGCGATCCAGCGGCGCACGGGCCAGCGCTTCTACAGTGGGCAAGCGCTCGATAAACCGCTCGTAATACGGGAGGGCTGTCTGCACTTGGGTCTGTTGGAGCATTACTTCGGAGACCCAGATGCGATAGGGGTCTTGGGTCTTTCTCCACGGGAGGTCGCGGCGCTGGCGGGCATAGAATTGGAGCAGAGCTTCAGCCAGAGCCGACGTGTGCTTAAGGAGAGGGTGCGACATGGGTGATGCGCTCCGGGTTGGGGAGGCCGGCCTCTTCGCGGCAGAGGAGTTCCCACCAGAGGCGCATCCGGTAGCGGGGGGAATCTTTTAACATCTGACGGATGGCCCGGCGCAGCCACCATCTCAGATAATAGACGGACTGCAGCGTGCTTTCTGTAGAAGGCCAGTGAATATAGAGATAGTGCTTCTCCGTCAGGTCTTGGAGGCATTCGAGAATCAGAGCCGAAGAGCGCCCCAAACGGTGCGCGAGGCGCAGCGCGCTGGCCGCGCCGTCATACCAGAGCGAGTGCAGGATCTCCGCTTGGAGTTGCAGCCGCTCCTCTCTGGGGAGCTTCAGAACCGTTTCCATATATTCTATTTATAGCGCGAATGAGGGGCAAAAGTCAAGAGGGGGCTAGAAATATTAAGATGACATCCTAGACTGAATTTAGTATAATGCGCTTCTGTGATCCGAACGCTGGCCATCGAGGTTCCCCATAAACTCAACGAAAAAGTCTTTTTACAGGGCTGGGTGTATAACTTAAGGCCCATCGGCAAGCTCTGCTTTCTCGTGCTGCGCGACCGTTCGGGAACCGTCCAAGCCGTGCTCTACGATCGTGCCGATCTGGCCCAACAACTTCGGGAAGAGTCGGTCATCGAGCTTGTGGGCTATGTGCGCCGGGACGAGCGCGCCCCCAACGGCTGTGAAGTCCTCATCAGCGATCTTAAGATTCTGAGCACGCCGCCGGAGGCCTTGCCCATTCAGATCAACCGTCCGCGCGCCGCGCTCAACACCCGCCTAGAGACCCTTCTGGAGCATCGCGTTCTCGGTCTGAGACACCCAGAGATCGGCGCGATCTTTAGAGTGCAAGCCGAGCTAGTTCACGGCTTTCGTGAATTTCTCACCCACGAGGGCTTTCTCGAAGTGCACACCCCCAAGATCGTCGCGTCGGGGACCGAAGGGGGGACTGAACTCTTCCCCGTGCAGTACTTTGACAGAACGGCGTATTTGGCGCAAAGCCCGCAGTTTTACAAACAGATGCTGGTGGGCGCGGGCTTCGAGCGCGTCTTCGAAGTCGGCCCGGTCTATCGCGCCGAGCCGCACAGCACGACGCGCCATCTCAACGAATATATCAGCTTAGACATCGAGATGGGGTTCATCGAGAGCGAGCAAGATTTATTAGCGCTCGAAGCGCGATTATTGCGACATATCTTCGCGCGGGTGCGCGAGCGCTGCGCTAGAGAGCTGGCGATCTACAGCGCGACCGTGCCCGATGTCCCCGACAAGATCCCCCAGATCACGCTGGCTGAAGCCCAAGAGATCCTGCAAGAGAGATTCAACAAACAGAACGCCGGCGACTTAGACCCCGAATCTGAGAGGCTGCTCTGTCGCTATGCGCAAGAAGAGCTGGGCTGTGAGCTGCTCTTTGTCACGCATTATCCCAGAGAGAAGCGGCCGATGTACGCCATGCCCGACCCCGAAGATCCCACGCTGACGCGCAGCTTTGATCTGCTCTATAAGGGCTTAGAGATCACGACAGGAGGGCAGAGAATCCATCGGTACGAGATGCTGGTGGAGAGCATTCGTGGGCGCGGGCTAGACCCGAAGAATTTCGAGTTCTATCTGGAAGTTTTTAAGTGTGGGATGCCGCCGCATGGGGGCTTCGCGATTGGGGCAGAGCGCCTGACGATGCAGCTGTTGAATCTCGCGAATGTGCGCGAGGCTTCGTTCTTTCCCAGAGATCGCACGCGGCTGACGCCCTAAGTATGTTGGGGTGCCGAGGGAGGGAGTCGAACCCACACGGGGGGTGAACCCCACGGGATTTTGAGTCCCGC
>JANWXV010000041.1 GCA_025057405.1 Candidatus Bipolaricaulota bacterium
CTACGGCCTAGACAGAGATCGCTTTCACTTCACGATCTACAAAGACGACGAAGAGTCTTTTCAGCTTTGGCAAGAGATCGCTCGAGCGCCGAAAGAGCGCATTCACCGGATGGGGGAGAAGACGAATTTTTGGATGATGGGCGAGACCGGCCCCTGCGGCCCTAATACAGAGCTGATCTGGGATCGCGGAAGAGAGTTCTGTGACTGTGGGCGTTCGGATTGTTCCCCGGCTTTGGACAACGACTGCAATCGTTGGTTTGAAGTCTGGAATTTGGTCTTTATGCAGTTCAATCAGGAGCCAGACGGCAGACGCACTCCCCTACCCAAGCCGGGCGTGGACACGGGCATGGGATTAGAAAGAATCGCCGCGGTCTTGCAGAACGCCCCCAGCAATTACGACACGGATCTCTTCTATCCAATCTTCGAGGGCCTGCGCGATCTGACCAAACACAGCCGAGAGCAGATGCGCCAGCACTATGTGCCTTACAGAGTCATTGCCGATCACGGCCGCGCCATGACGTTCTTGATGGCCGACGGCGTGCTGCCCAGCAACGAGAAGCAAGGCTACGTGCTGAGAATGGTCATGCGTCGGGCGATTCGCTTTGGCAAGAGACTAGGGCTGCCCATGCCCTTCTTGCCCCAGGTCGCTCAACTCGTCATCGAGACGATGGGCGGGCACTATACAGAACTGAAAGCTCAAAGAGACTTCATTCTCAAGGCCGTTGTGCACGAAGAAGAACGCTTCGAGCGCACGCTCGATCAGGGTCTGGAACGGGCCGAAAGAATTATCTCAGAGCTGAAGCGCAAGGGCGAGAAACTTATCTACGGTCCAGAGGCGTTCTTCTTGCACGATACGTATGGGTTCCCGGTCGAGATGCTCGAAGATATTGCGCGTGAGCACGGGATGCACGTAGATCGCGCGGGCTTCGAGCGCGAGATGGAGAAGCAGCGGGAGAGATCGCGCGGCGCTGAGCCACGTGTTGCCGACAGAGCTACTCCCACTCGCTCTGCTCTGCCTCCGACGCAGTTTGTGGGCTATCACACGCTGGAGCACAAGTCGGAGCTGTTCGCTGACCTAACCCCCGACCCCTTCCCGAAACGGGAAGAGGAGAGTTCCCCTCCCCGCGTCGGGGAGGGGCTAGGGGAGAGGTTCTTCGTCTTCCCCGAGACGCCCTTCTACGCCGAAGCCGGCGGCCAAGTCGCCGACACGGGATGGATCGAGAATCTTTCGCGCACAGGGAGAGCTGAAGTCGTAGATGTTCACAAAGACGAGCGCGGGGTCTATCTCCATCGCGTGCGCGTGACGGAAGGAGAATTTCACGCTGGAGATCACTGTCTGCTCAAAGTGGACGCCCAGCGCCGTCAGCGCACGATGAGAAACCACACAGCGACGCATCTTCTTCACGCTTCGCTGAGAAGAGTCTTGGGCTACTCTCAGGGGATCCAAGCCGGGTCGCTCGTCGCCCCCGATGAGCTGCGCTTTGACTTCAAGCATTTAGCGCCATTGACTCCTGAAGAGATCGCTCGCATCGAAGAGTTAGCCAATCGCGCGATCCTCGCCGATCTGCCCGTGACGATTGCCGAAGAATCTATAGAATCGGCCAAAGCCCGCGGCGCGATGGCGCTCTTCACCGAAGACTACGCGGGGAAAGAGAGGGTGCGCGTCGTCACCGTTGCTCCTCTCCCCGGCGACGACAAGCCCTTCAGCGTCGAGCTGTGCGGAGGCACTCATGTCCAAAGAACCGGACAGATCGGGCTGTTGAAGATCACGAGCGAGGGGAGCGTCGCCGCGGGAGTGCGACGGGTGCACGTCGCCGTCGGGGAGAATCTCTTAGCGTATCTGAGAGAGCGCGAGCGTCGAGAACTCCAGCTTGCGCAGATGCTGAAAACTTCTGAGAAAGAGCTTGCTTCGAAGCTCGAAGCGCTGCTCGCCGAGCGCGACACGCTCTGGCGGGAGCGCGACGCGCTCAAGCGACAGTGGCTCGCTTTAGAGAAGGTCAAGCTCTTACACCAACGTCATAAAGTCAATCAAGCGTCGCTGATCTGCGCGCGGCTCGATCTCCCCAGCGAAGATTTGAAGACGCTCTCGGATTTGCTGGAGCCAGAGATCGCCCCCGGTGTAGCGTTGCTCGGTGGGGTCTCCAATGGAAAAGCCTCGCTCGTCTGCAAAGTGAGCGAGGCTCTGATCGAACAGATCAACGCGGGACAGATTATGAAAGCCTTAACGCCATTGATCGGCGGGGGCGGAGGGGGCACACCGCGATTTGCTCAGGGCGGCGGCTCCAACCCCAATGGGCTGGACGAAGCCCTGCGCCACGGCGAGGCCCTCATCCGGGCTCGGCTTTAATAATCGTCGTCGTCTTCGTCGTCCCAGTCGTCGTCGTCCCAGTCGTCCTCTTCGTCCTCGTCGTCTTCGTCCTCGTCATCCCAGGGACGACGCTTCAGCAGCAGTTCATCATCAAGCCTTCTCATGGTAACTCACTCCTTTTAAGAGCGTATTCGTAGTTGTCAGAGTTTAGACAAGAGCGGCGCGGAAGTCAAGTGCGGGTCATTTTAGCCATGAGATCAGCGCTTACGCATCTATAGACTGCGAGCACCGTCGCGCGCGCCGATGCTTGAGAAACGCAGTAAGAGTTTCAGGGTGCTCTTGAAAGAAGCTCACAAGATCCCGAAAGCACGCGAGCGTCTCGGGGCTGACGTGGTGTTCGACGCCCTCGACGTCACGGGCGATCGAGCGTTCGCCCACGCCAAGCATCCTGAGAAGCTCTTCGAGCTTGCGATGGCGATTCTTGACCGACTTGGCGATCGCCTCGCCGCGCGGCGTCAGCGTGATCCCACGATACTTTTCGTAATTCACCAAAGATTCGGTCCCGAGCTTCTGCAGCATCTTGGTCACCGACGACGAACGCACCTGCAACGAGGAAGCAATATCTATGACGCGCGCGTAGCCCTTCTCTTGGATCAGCTCGTAGATGCGCTCCAGATAGTCTTCCGCGCTGGGCGTGGGCACGCTCCCCACCCTCCTTCTCAGATTTTATCACCGTCGGAGCACGATGAAGCGCCCGTACATCGAAGTCTGGTGATTGCGACAATAATACGTGAAGTCGCCGGCGCGCGACGCTGTGAACTCCACGGTCGTCTCCTCGGTGGGGCGGATCGCTTGCTTGGCGCGAGCTTCGGGATAATTGCTGATCGCAAAATCGTGGATGATCAGCGTCGTCTCGCGATTTTTAATAGTGATCTTCACTTTATCGTTGAGATAGACGATGATATCGGGATTTTCAAGCCCTTTGATCGAATCGGGCTTCTCCCCGATAAAGCGCATATTGCTGGTGATGAGCACGATCTCGCGCACCCCTCCCGGCGGCAGATCGCTGATCGCGGGCGTGCAGCCCAACGTTAAGATACCAACGCTTAGTAAAGAACTCAGCAGTCCCATCCATCGGTGCATTCTTTTCAGTCCTCCCTTGGTTCTAGACCCTCGGAGCATAGCAAACTTATTCCCAAAAGGCAAATCTCTCAAGGCGCGGCAACGACCGAGATCGCCTTGGCCCACAGCGCCGGAATGACCTCCACGCGATCTGAAATTTGCAGACGGATCTGATGCTCGGTGCGCTCTACGATCAGCACCGATTGGCCGAGGCTCAGGCCGCGCGCGAGAAGCCCAGAGAGAATCTCTTCGGGTTCGTCTTCGATGTGCGTAATGATCGCTAGGGTCTCCAGCGGCCATCTGTCGAGGGGCTGGCCGGGGTCAACAGAGATACGACCCTCGGGAGTGGGAATGGGATCGCCGTGCGGATCGCGCACAGGATGCCCCAATTGACGCTCGAGCCGCTCGGCCATTTCAGCAGGCTGAACATGCTCCAGCCGATGCGCCTCAGCGTGAACGCTCTCCAACGGCAGCGAGGTTTTTTCGGCTAAATAATGCTCCCACAGCCGATGCGACCGGATGAGTTTGATCGCTTCTTCGCGTCCCTTGGGGGTTATAGTGAAGTGTTCTTGAGGCCCTCCAGAGGTCTGCACCCAGCCGTGTCTCACGAGAGCGCGAAGACCGCGCTGGGTGTGAGCGAGAGGCTGTCGGAGCGCTTGGGCTACTATCGCTGCTGTGGCTTCAGTCCCGCGCTCCGTCAGCTCATAGATCTTTCGGAGCATATCTTGCATCTGCGTCTGGCGCTGATGGTGCTTTCGTTGCCACCAGCGCGCCAGCACGCCGTGCTGCGGCGCTAAGAAGAACGCCCCCATAAAGAGCACCCCCGCAACTAATACAATCGAAGCCCCTGATGAAAGATTGACATGAAACGAGAGATAGAGTCCTGTAAGGCTGGCCATGATCCCTATCCCTGCTGCCACCAGCATCATCGTCGGGAGACGGTGGGTCAACAGAAACGCCGTCGCTCCGGGGATGATCAGCATCGCGACGGCCAAGACGACGCCTACCGTCTGCAAGCTCGCTACGATCGTCAGCGAGAGCAAGAGCATCATCAGATAGTGCAAAAAGCCTGTAGGCAAACCAATGGCTGCCGCCGTCGTGGGGTCAAACGAGTGCAAGAGCAGCTCTTTGTAGAGCAGAACGATCGTGAGCAAGACGAGCGCTCCGGTTATTGCAATCGTGATCAAATCACCCGTCGAGACGCCTAAGACATTCCCAAAGAGAATGTGAAAGAGATCCACACCCTGAGCTTTCTTTCTCACAGCATCGGTGCTCAGCAAGAGCACCCCCAACGCAAACGCCGTGGTGAACATCACGCCGATGGCCGTGTCTTCTTTGACTTTGCTGCGGCGCGTGATCAAACCGATCCCCAGCGCCGTCAAGACGCCCGTGCCCACCGCCCCCCAAAAGAAGGGGAACCCCAACAGCCACGCGATCGCCACCCCAGGCAGCACCGCGTGAGCGATCGCGTCCCCCAGAAGCGCCAGACGCCGCACGATAATATAACACCCGACGACCGAGCTGATCGTGCCCACCAGCAGAGCCGCTACCAGCGCCCGCTGCATAAACTCATAGCGCAACGGCTCGATAAAAATCTGATCGAAGAGTCCCATAAATTCAGCGCACCACGATCCAACGGTCGGCCTCTTCTAAAAGCGTTAAGCGCCCACTGTAAGCCCGCTGCAAGAGTTCGGGCTTGAAGACTTCATCTGCTGTTCCGTAGGCGACCAACTGCCCGTTGAGCAAGATCAGCCTGTTGAACTGCCGAGCCGTGCTCAGATCGTGATTGACGACCAAGACGAGTTTTCCGAGATTGCGCAGCTCGCGCAGAATCTCAAAGATCTTCTGCTCGGTGGCCGCGTCCACGCCGATAAACGGCTCGTCGAGCATATAGATATCGGCCTCTTGAGCGAGGGCGCGCGCGAGGAAGACCCGCTGCTGTTGCCCCCCGGAGAGCTGCCCGATCTGACGCTTGGCCAAGGGCGTCATCTCGACTTGCTGGAGAGCGTGAGCCGCGCGCTCGCGGTCGGCATGCGCCGGACGACGCAGCCAACCCAAATGAGCGTATCGGCCCATCAGCACGACATCTTCCACCAAGACGGGAAAGTCCCAATCTACAGATTCTCTCTGGGGGACATACGCGACCCTGCGACGCATAGCGTGGACGTCTTCCCCAAAGAGCCGCACCCGCCCGCCGTCGCCGGGGAGAAGCCCGAGAATCGCTTTCAGTAGCGTAGATTTCCCCGCGCCGTTCGGCCCGAAGACCCCCACCATCTGGCCCGGTTCGATCTTGAGCGTGACATTGCGCAAGACGCGATGGGTTCCATACGAGACCGAGAGATTCTCTATCTCAATGGCGTGCATCGTCGCCTCCCTCAAAATCGCTGGGCCGCCCGCCCAACGCTTCGGTGATCGTCTTCACGTTGTGCACCATCATGTTGATATACGTATCGCCCGCGCTGCCCGGAGGGCCGAGCGAGTCCGAATAGAGCGTCCCGCCGATCTTGACGTTTGTATCCAGCGCGATTTGCATCAGAAACTTGGGATTGACGCTCGTCTCGACAAAGACCGCGGGGACGCGCGTGCGCTTCAGATCGTCCACCAAACGCGCGATCTTCTCGGCCGACGGCTCTTCGTCGGTCGTGATGCCCCAGATCGAGCCTAAGTACTCTAAGCCGTAGCGCTCACAGAGATAGCGAAACGCATCATGACTCGTGACCAACTTGCGATTCTCTGGGGGAATCGTCTCTATCTGCTCCAAGACCCAGCGATGGAGCTTTTCTAACTCTTCTTTATAGCGTTTGGCATTTTGGGAGAAGATCTCTTGCCCTTCGGGATCGAGTTC
>JANWXV010000042.1 GCA_025057405.1 Candidatus Bipolaricaulota bacterium
GAGCAGATTCGCCTTGCCAACAAACGCGGTGTTCAAGTCTTCCTCTCCACGCATTCGATGGAACTTGTAAACTCGATAGAGATTGAAGAGCTTATCTTGATGAAGGATGGGCAAGCTTACCGCGTTGATCCAGAAAAAGCGGATAAAATCGAAGAAACGGGGATCTTACTGGGAAGCGCGTGGGTCGGAGGATTTTTGGAACACTTTAGTAAACCAACTACACCCACGGTAGCATCACAATGATCGTGCTCATTGTAGAGGGCGAAGGCGATAAAATCTTTTTCGAATACGTTAGGGATGTTGTGTTTCAACAATCCCCAGTCCAGATCGAGATAGCCTGTGCCCAAGGAATCAATAGAATGCTGAAAGAAGAGCTACCCAACGCTATAAGCTTCTTGCAACAAGGCTTATATACCAAAGTTATCGCGGTCTTCGATGAGGACAAGATGCATGAGCCTTACGACAAGCGCAAGACACGCATCGAGCGCCTTCAAGAACTCTTGCAAGTGCATCCCTTTGTTGGAGGTTTCCAAGTTCGTGAAAACCTGGAAGACCTTATTGAGGACTGCTTAGATCAACCCCAAAGAGCTGAGTTTCGGCAGCAAAGGCATAGATCAAAGCCCGCTGCCGTACGATGGGCAGTCCAACAAGACTTGGATCAAGCTCACCTAAAAGCGAAGCTGACAGTTTTACAAAGATCTTTACAGTGCCAACTAATGAGGGATTTCAAGTAAAATCATGCAGATCGCCATTGACGGTCCCGCCGGGTCGGGCAAGACCAGCGTCGCCCGCGCGCTCGCGCAACACTTTGGCTGTCTCTTTGTGAACACCGGCGCGATGTACCGTGCCGTCGCGCTCGCGCTCTCCCAAGGGCGGAAGCTCTCGGAAATCCAGATAGAAGTTCGCCCCGACGAGCGCATCTTGCTCAACGGCCAAGACGTCACGGAACAGCTCTACACTCCAGAGATAGACGAACTCGCTTCGCAAACGGCCACTCGCCCTGAAGTGCGAGAGTTTCTCATTACACAGCAGCGCGCGCTCGCTCAACACAGAGACGTCGTCATGGAAGGGCGCGATATCGGTTCGGTCGTGCTCCCCGACGCCGACGTCAAGCTCTATCTCGATGCGTCGCCCGAGGAGCGCGCCCGCCGCCGCTGCCACGAGCGTCCCCAGCAGTCCTACCAAGAAGTCTTAGCTCAGATACGCGCCCGCGACAAGCGCGACGGCCAAGGCTTTGGGCGCTTGCAGATCGCCCCAGAGACGATCGTCATTCACACCGATCACAAGAGCCTCAACGAGGTCATCGCTCTGGCGATCAGCGCCGTCGCCTCTGCGTTGCAACGGCGCAATATTTCTGGTAAACTGAGCCAATGAAAGAGACCCTCAAGGACTGGTTCTATCGCCTCCTGGCGATCCTGGCCTATGGCATCGTGCGCGTGCTCTTCCGCCTGAGGGTTCACGGAAGAGAGCATCTGCCCAGCGCGGGCGGCTTTCTGCTCGTCGCGCGCCACCGGAGCTATTGGGACATTGTCTTGATCGCCGTGGCGGTGGGAGGCCAGCGCCGGGTTCACTTTGTCGCCCGGCACACGCTGTTGCAGGAGAACCAATTTTTGGCGTTCTTCGTGAGGCTCTTTGCTATACATATAGACCGTGAGAACTTCCGAGTGGAGGACTTTCGCAAGGTGATTCAAGCGCTTCGTGAACGCAAGATCGTCGGGATCTTCCCCGAGGGGACGACGCGCAACCCGCAGCGCGTCCACCCGGGCGTGATCCGCTTTGCCGAGCGCACGCAGAGCGAGATCGTCCCGGTGCGCCTGGAAGCGCGTGGGCCGTATCCCCCCAACTATCCGTTCCGATGGCCCCAGATCACCGCGCACATCGGCGCGCCCTTCAGCCTGAGAGATTTGGAATTCGATCTGCCCGATACGATAGAAGACCGTCACGAGCGCTATCAGAAGTTGGCCGATCTGTTAATGGAACGCGTAGATCGCACGGGAGCCAACCCCCAAGACGCTCACACGAGACTGGAGGCGCGCGCATGATCCAAGTGCAGCTCAATAAGCCGATCATCGAGATCGCCAGCAGCGCCGGGTGGTGCTTCGGCGTGGAGCGCATCGTCGAGATGGCCGAAAAGCTCTTAGCCCAGCGCGCCCCCGACGAACCCGTCTATTGCTTGGGCGAGCTGATTCACAATCCCCAAGAGGTCGCGCGCTTGCGCGCCAAGGGGATGGTCTTCGTCAAATCGCACGAAGAGTTGCCCCCGCTGGAGCCGGGACAGAGACGAAAAGTCTTGATTCGCGCCCACGGCGTCGCCCCGTCGGTGAAGAAGATTCTGCGCGAGAAGGGCTATGAGATCTTCGACGGGACGTGCCCGCTGGTGACCATCCCCCATCGGTTCGCGCGCGAGATCGTCGAGCAGGGCTATCGCTTGGTGATCATGGGAGACCGTGAACACCCAGAGATTCAGGGGATTTTGGGAGAAGTCGAGGGCCTCAACGCGCGCGTAGATGTGATCCCCGGCCCCGAAGCGATAGAAGCGTTACAGATCAAAGCGTCCGATCGAGTCGGTCTGATCTCGCAGACGACGCACCCGTTTGAGAAGTTCGCCCAGCTCGTCGGTGAAGTCTTAAAACACGCGCTCGAAGTCAAAGCGTACAATACGATCTGCCAAGCGACGTTCGACCGCCAAGATGCGATTCGCGAGCTGGCGCAGCGCTGCGATCTTGTTATTGTGATCGGGGGGCGGAATAGTTCCAATACGTGTCGGCTGGCCGAGATCGCATCGCAGTACACGGTTTGCTATCATATTGAAGACGTCTCAGAATTGAAAGGAGCGTGGTTGCAGGGGAAGAGACGGATTGGGATTTCGGCGGGGGCTTCGACCCCCACGCGCTGCATCGAAGAGGTCAAGACGGCTATTGAACACTTATCGGGATGTCTATGAGGGGTGATCCGAGCATGTCCGAGTTGGAGCAGAACGCCGGGAGCGAGCCGTCGCAGATGGAAGTGCTGTTGGACAACCAAGATGTCCTGACGTACTCTCGTGGGGACATCTTGCAGGGGCGTGTCGTGCAGGTCACGGAGACGAACGTCTTGGTGGACATCGGGTATAAGTCCGAAGCGGTGATGAAGCCCAGCGAGCTGGCGCCGTTCCGTAAAGAAGTTCAGGTCGGGGACGAGATCGAAGTCCTCATCACGTATATTGACGAAGAGGAGGGCACGATCTACGTCTCGGAGAAAGCAGCGCTCTACGAGAAGCGCATCAGCGAGCTGGAGCGCGCCTATCGCCACAAGCTTCCGATCACGGGCACGGTCGAGGACGAGGTCAAGGGCGCAGGGTATCACGTCAATCTGTTGAAGGGGATTCGTGCTTTTCTGCCCGGCTCTCATCTGGGAGACGACCTGTCGCCCAAGCTGGAAGAATTGAAAAACAAAGAGCTGCCGTTCTTGATTTTAGAGTTGGATCGGCGCGAGCGCAACCTGGTCGTCTCGCACCGCGCGTATCTGGAGCAGCTGGAGCGCCAGAAGAAAGACGAGCTGTTCAATAAGCTGCAACCGGGCCAAGTGATCGAAGGGACGATCAAGAGCATTGTGGACTTTGGGATTTTTGTGGACGTGGGCGGATTTGAGGGGCTGGTGCATCGTTCGGAGATCAGTTGGAAAGACCTTCCCGTGCCGCCGAGCACCTATAAAGTCGGGGACAAAGTCACGGTGAAAGTCCTGGGGGTAGATCGGAGCAAAGACAGGATCTCGCTCTCGATCAAGCAGTTGCGCCCTGACCCCTGGATCGGCCTGAAGGAACGCTATCCTGCCGGGACGAAGACGACGGGCACGGTCGTCAGCTTGACGGATTTTGGCGCGTTCGTGCGCATCGCTGAAGACATCGAGGGATTGGTGCACATCTCGGAGCTGTCGTGGGGGTATCCGCAGCACCCCAAAGAAGTGGTGCAGATCGGCCAAACGGTGGAGGTCGTCGTGCTCGATGTCAACGAGACGGATCGGCGCGTCAGTCTGTCGATGAAGCGCGCGCAGCCCGACCCGTGGGCCAGCATCGAAGAGAAGTATCCCGAGGGCAAGATCGTCCAGGGCCAGGTCACCAAGCTCGTCGAGTTCGGCGCGTTCGTCGAGCTGGAGCCGGGCGTCGAAGCGCTCTTGCATATCTCCGAGATGAGCTGGGATAAAGTGAACAAACCCAGCGAGGTCGTCAAAGAGAACCAACAGATCACGGCCAAGGTGATCAAGTCGGACTCCTCCAAGCGCAAGATTCGGCTCAGCTTGCGCGAGCTACAAGAAGACCCTTGGCACAAGTTCTTGGAGCAATACGCCGTGGGCAGCGTGGTCGAAGGCCCGATCACCGAGATCAAAGATTTCGGGGCGTTCATGAAGATCACCGACGATGTCGAAGGGCTGATCCACGTCTCGGAGATCACCGACGAGCGCATTGCCACGCCCAGAGACGTCTTGCAATCGGGGCAGGTCGTCAAGGCGCGCATCATTGGGATCAACGAAGAGAAGCGTCAAGTACGGCTCTCGATGCGCACGGCGCAGGCGCAAGAGCGTCTGGTGCGTTCCGAAGATTCAGGCCACGAAGTGTTCACGATGGGCGAGCGCATCAAGGGCCTGAAAGAGCTGAAAGAGAAGTTTGAAAAAGTCTGAGGGTCTTTTCTATAGGGTCTTCAGATTGAGACTCTATGGACTCCTAGACTCTACAGACTCTATGGACTTCCCAAGCCTTGCAGCGGCGGCTCTGTGTTATCTGCTTGGGGCGATCCCGTTTAGCTATCTGGCGGGGCGTCTCAAGGGGCTGGATGTGCGTCAGCACGGGAGCGGCAACGTCGGTGCGACCAACGTCACGCGGGTAGTTGGGGTGGGGTACGGCGTGTTGGCGCTGGTGGGGGATGTGGGCAAGGGCGCGTTAGCCGCGTGGCTGGTGAGTGCTTGGCACGTCCCTTGGTGGGTGGCGGGGTTTTCCGTGATCGGCCACAATTGGAGTATCTTTCTCAAATTCACAGGGGGCAAGGGAGTGGCGACTACCGTGGGGCTGATGGTGGGGTTTGCGCTCTGGCCCGTGCTGCTCGCCACGGTAGCGATCTGGATTGTAACGGTCCTTCTGACACAATACATTGCCGTGGGGTCTATCGTAGCGTTGCTGCTCGCTCCGGGGGTGCTTTATCTGTTTCCAGCGCAAGCGAATGCTGTTAATATAGAACTGATCGGGCTTTTCTTTGTGCTGGGGCTGCTCACGGTCTGGCAGCATCGAAGCAATATTTTCAGAATTGCGCAGGGGACAGAGGGACGAGTCTTTAAAAAGCGCAGCTCTTCTTCTCAGAGAGTGGATAGAAAATAGCTCACACTTCAGCGCTACTCACCCGTATAGTTGATGCCTCACCGTGATAGAGCCGACGGCAGATGCCTAAAAATAGGGCGCTCTTTGCCGTCTCTGCATACGATTTTTCGCGGTTGTGCTTAAAATCAGCTTGCTCGCCGCTTCAAGTCATAGCGTTTTAAGAAAAAATGTCAAAAATAAAAGAGACATCTCTACGGGCAGATGGGAGGTTACCCATGAGCGAGTGGCAATCGTGGCCGCGGTTCCGATACGAAGCAGAACTCGATCTGCGCTTCCCCGAAGAGATCGCCTCCATGCCCGGTGGACGCGCTCTCTTCGCGTGTATCCAGTGCGGCACCTGCAGCGGCACTTGTCCCCTAAGTACGTATATGGACTACTCCCCCCGGAAGATCATCGCCATGACGCGGGCGGGTTTTAAAGAAGAAGTTCTGCACAGCTTCACGATCTGGCTCTGTGCCTCGTGTTATGCGTGTGCGGTCGAGTGCCCGCGAAAGATCAAGATCACGGATTTTATGGCCGAGCTGAAGCAGCGGGCCATCCAAGAGGGCGTGGATCCCAAGCGCTTTCCCGTTTCAGTGTTGGCGCGGGAGTTCTTCGACGCGGTGCGTCGGCGCGGGCGCAACACCGAAAGCCGCTTAGTGCTACGGCTCTACGCCAAGACCAACCCCCTCAAGATCTTGGATCAAGCCCGGCTGGGGCTGAAATTGCTTCGGACAGGACGGTTCGGTCTGCGCGCAGAGTCTGTCAAAAACCGTCAGCAAGTAGAGCAGTTGCTGCGTGCCGTGGACGCTGCCAAAGCTATAACGTTCGTGGACAAGCTCGCGCGCGAAGTCCGTCGTAGGGAGGTGGCCCGCGCATGAAGTATCTTTACTATCCCGGCTGCTCGCTCAAGGGGACCAATCGCGCCTA
>JANWXV010000043.1 GCA_025057405.1 Candidatus Bipolaricaulota bacterium
TGCGCTCCTCCTTGAGCACGATTTTGGACAGAAACAGTAGGCGCTTCTGTAGAAGACTCAGACATAGTAGAGATCAGTATATCCTAGAAGATTGCTCGATGCAAAGATTACCGACGTGCCCGGTTGATCGCATCGCGCAGTCGCATTGCGCTCTCTCTCGCAGCTTGCGCAAAGTCTTCGCTCTGTGAGGCGAAGAGCACGCTGCGCGAGACATTGATAATAGCAAGCTCTCCGCGAGAATTCACGCTGTTCTTAACGGCTCTTTCTAAGTCGCCCGCTTGAGCGCCCACGCCGGGGACTAAGAGGGGCATCTCCTCGCCCACAATCCGACGCACGACGGCTAACTCCTCGGGGGCCGTCGCGCCGACGACAACCCCGATATTTCCCTTGGTGTTCCACGCGCGGGCCTTTTCGGCCAAGTGCTGGTAGAGCGACTTGCCGGCGCAGTCTAAATCTTGGATCTCGCGCGCGCCAGGGTTGGACGTGCGCACGAGCAGAAACACACACTTCTCTAAATATTCTAAAAACGGCGCGACGGAGTCGAAACCCATCAACGGGTTGACGGTTACAGCATCGAACTGATAGTGCTCAAAGAGCGCGTGAGCATAAGCGCGCGCGGTGTTCTCGATATCTCCGCGCTTGGCGTCCCCGATGACGGGGATCTCTTTGGGGATCAGTTCACGCGTCTTATAAAGTATCTCCAGCCCGATGGGGCCGAGCATCTCGTAGAACGCGAGATTGGGCTTGTACGCGCAAACAAGATCGGCCGTCGCGGCGATAATCGCGCGATTGAACTCCAAGACGGCGTGCGGGCCGTAGCGCGCACGCAAGAACGGTGGGAGCTTGGCAAGCTCTGAATCCAGACCGATGCAGAGCCAGCTGTTGTTGCGACGCGCCGCTTCATACAGCTTAGCAATAAAACTCATCTCGAAATAGTATAACTTGTAACTTTTCTCTTTTCACTTTAAACTTTCTCTTATGCGTGTCATCGTCATCGGCGCGGGCGAGGTCGGCTGGAGCACCGCTCAGGCGCTCCAAGCCGACCACGACGTCGTGCTCATCGAGAAAAACCCCGAACGCTTTGAGAGCCTGCAACACCTAGACGTGCTCGCCCTCTGCGGCAACGGCGCTAGTTTAAAAACCCTCAAAGAAGCCGGCGCCGAGACCGCCGAGATCGCCATCGCGTGCACCGATATAGACGAAGTCAATATCGTCGCCTGCGCCGCGGCCAAACAACTGGGCACCAAACTCACCATCGCTCGCGTCCAAGACGCTGAATATCTTCAGACGTGGAAGCGCGGTTACTTAGGCGTAGATGAGATGGTCTGCAGCGAACTGATCACCGCCCAAGCAATCGCCCGGTTGATGGGCCTGCGGGAGATCCGCGCCTCCGAAGAGTTCGCCGATGGGAAAATCTTAATGACCGAGACGATCATCGAAGAGAACGCTCCCATCGTGGGCCTCAAGCTCAAAGACGCCGCTATTCCCCCGCAGTGCAACGTCGCCAGCATCCTGCGCCAAGGACAAGTGATCATCCCCCGCGGTGAGGACATCCTGCAACCCAACGACCGCCTGGTGCTCATCGGCACGCCTGTCGCCGTCGGCGAGTTCAACCGGCGCTTGAGCCTCCACCCCGTCGCTCAAGAGATCTTAATCGTAGGCGGAGGCCGGATCGGCTTCCGGCTGGCGCAGCTCTTGCAACCCCAAGGCGTCCACCCCAAGATCATCGAGATCAACGAAGAACGCAGCCGCTGGCTCGCCGAGAACCTCCCCCAGAGCATCGTCTTCCACGGCGATGGCACCGATCTGGATTTCCTCGAACAAGAAGGCCTGGGCAAGGCCGAGATCGCCGCCAGCGTGATGGGCATAGACGAGAAGAATCTCTTATGCGGGCTGCTGCTCAAACGCTTAGGAGTCGCCAAGGTGATCGCGCGCGTCGAAGATCCGGATTTTGTGACGATCTTCGAGCGCGTCGGCATTGACATTGCCGTCCACCCGCGTCGTCTGATCGCCGACGAGATCATCAGTTTCACGCGCGGGCGCGTCGAGAAGGCGCTTTTCTTAGAAGAGAACCGCGCCGAAGTCTTGGAGATCGAAGTCTCGCCAAAAAGCCCGTTGTTAGGTGTGAAGCTGGCGCAGGCGCAATTGCCCGCGGGGCTTCTGGTGGGCGCTATCGTGCGCGGAGAACGAGTGATCATCCCGCGCGGCAGCGATGCCCTGCGCCCCAAAGATCGCGTCATTCTGTTCAGCACCCCCGAAGCCGCCCGCGAGATCGAACGACTCCTATGATACGACGCTGGGACCTCTCCGTAGACCTGCGCGCGGCGCTCTACGTCGTGGGAACGCTCATCAAATGGCTCAGCTTGACGTTTCTCTTGCCGGTGCTCTACGCGCTGATCGTCCGTGAGGATCTCTTTCCCTACGTTCTCCCCGGGCTGATCGCCCTCGGAGGCGGCTGGCTCTTAGAACGCGCGACCAAGACCGAACAAGATATTCGCTGGCGCGAGGGCTTTTTGGTAGTCGCGCTCGTCTGGCTCTTGGTAGCGGGGTTGGGAGCGCTGCCGTTTGTGCTCTGGGGCGCGCTCTCGCCCCTGGATGCTTACTTTGAATCCATGAGCGGGTTCACCACCACGGGCGCCACGGTGATCGCCCACGTCGAAGAGTTACCCCGGTCGCTCTTACTCTGGCGGGCCTTCACCCAATGGCTGGGGGGCATGGGGATTATCGTCTTGGCCGTGGCGATCTTGTCTAAGCTCGGCGTCGGTGGCACACAACTGATGGATGCTGAAGCTCCCGGCCCGACCCTCGAACGCCTGACGCCCCGCATCCGCGAGACGGCACGCCTGCTCTGGGGCGTTTACGTCGGCCTGACGGGGTTGAATATTCTCCTGCTCATGGGCAGTGGACTCTCGTGGTTCGACGCAACGGCTCACGCGTTTACGACGATCTCCACCGGGGGCTTCTCCACGCGCGATGCCGGATTTACAGCCCTCCCCCCTTTGGCCCAAGGGGTCACGATGCTCTTTATGATAATCGGCGGGCTGAACTTCGCCCTGATCTACCGGGCGCTCCTGCGGCGTCAGAGCGCTGCTCTTCTTCACGAGACCGAGACGCGCTTTTATTTGGGGCTGCTTCTGGGAGCGACGCTTGTGCTCTGGGTGCACCTGGGCTTGGGATGGGAGAATCTTCGCCATAGCGCCTTTCAAGCGATCAGCATCATGACGACGACGGGCTACGCCAGCACCGACTTTGATCGCTGGGCTCCCTTGGGCAAGATGGTGCTCTTGCTCCTGATGTTTCTGGGGGGCTGTTCGGGCAGCACGGCGGGGTCTATCAAAGTGATTCGCACCTGGTTGGTCTTGCGCTTCATCGGGCGTGAGACCCAGAGAGTCATTCATCCGCGCGTGGTGCGGCCGATCCGCGTGAGCGGCCGCGTGATCAGCGAGGAGACCGTGCGCGCTGTAGCCGTCTTCTCTATCTTTTATATCACGATCTTCGCGCTGGGGAGCTTGATCTTGCTGATGGACGTCGCCCGACGCGGCTTCGATCTGAGCATCTTAGAAGCAGCCAGCGCCGTCGCCGCGACGTTGGGTAACGTCGGCCCCGGTTTTGGGATGGTCGGCCCCATGAGCACCTACGCCGATCTGCCCACCGTGTCTAAAGCGCTCTTGATCTTTCTGATGTGGGTCGGGCGCTTGGAGATCTTCCCCGTGATCGTTCTGTTTGCGCGCGGCTATTGGAAGGGCTGACCATGCGCTCGTTTATTGTTCTGGGCCATCGTGCCGCGCTGACGCCCGATTTCTCGCTCAACGATCTCCCCGGCAGCGCCGGAAGATTAGATATTCTCTGTCGCTGTGTCACGGCAGCGTTCTGTCTGTCGCACGGGATTCGCCGCGACGTGACGGTCTATCTCGTCTTGCAAAATCAGCTAGTTATTCGCTTGGAAGGAGCACGCTTGAAGCATCTCAACCCCGATGAGCGCTCGACCGGGGCGCTCTTGCAAAAAGCGCTCAAGGCTCATCAAGAGCACCCAGAGAGCGAGATCGAGAGCACGCCGGGGATCTTCATCTCTCGGGGGACTCTCTCTGACGTGCTCGCGCGCGTGAGAGAAAGAGTCTATGTGCTGCACGAAGCGGGGCGTCCCATCAACGGGATCGTCTTCCCCCAAGACGTTGCGTTCGTGCTCAGCGATCATCTCGACTTTCAGCCCGACGAAGAAGCGCTCTTCAAAGACGATGCTCGTCTCAGTCTTGGCCCGCTCTCCCTCCACGCCGATCACTGCGTGGCTATCGTTCATAATCACTTGGACAGAGCGCAATTTGCAAATCGGACTCTTTTAGTCTAGTATTAAACTTATGGAGACGTTGGTAGGCAAGTTGGTGCGGGAGTCGTTTGTCGAAGTGGTGCAGATCGTCCGTCCTGAAGATGCTAATCCCTTGGGGATTGCCTTCGGCGGCAAGGTCGTCCAATGGATGGACACCGCCGCGGCCATCGCCGCGACGCGCCATGCCCGCAAGCCCGTCGTCACCGCTTCTATTGATAGTCTGAGCTTTCTCTCCCCCATCAAGATCGGGGATTTTGTGGTCATCCGCGCTCAAGTCAACTATACGGGTCGCACCTCGATGGAGGTCGGCGTGACGATAGACTCCGAAAACCCGATCACTGGCGAACGCAAGCGCACCACCAGCGGCTACTTGACGTTTGTGGCCCTCGATGCGCACGGGCATCCCACCCCCGTGCCCCCGGTCATCCCCGAAACCCCCGAAGAGAAGCGCCTCTACAGCGAGGCCCAGCGACGCCGCGCCGAAAAGCTCAAGCATCGCTTTGATAGTCTTTAATTATGCGCTGCCCCCATTGCCCCGCTGGCGAGATTCGTGAAGTGCCTCTTCAGGAGCTGCTCTGTCACGAGGAGATCGAGCCGGCTCGCCTGTACGAATTGCTCAAACACGTACAGACCAATAACGAAGCAGCCGTCGAGCCGATCCTGGTAGATCAACGCACCAAGGTCATCCTCGACGGCCATCATCGGTATCATCTGTTCCAATATTTGGGCCGGGAGAAGATCCCATGCTGTTTGATAGACTATCAAGCCGACTGGGTCGAGGTGCGCCCCCGACGCCCAGAGTTTGTCGTCACCAAAGCCGAAGTGATCCGCCGCGCCCTCACCGGCGATCTCTATCCCCCTAAGACGACCAAGCACATCGTGCACCAGCCTCCGTGCGAACGCTGCGGTGCGACTGCTGAGGGTTCGTAGGGGCATAATGATAAATTAAATGTAGGGGCGTGATTAATCACGCCCCTACATTCACGCCACATTCACGCCCCTAGATCACGGTTTGCTTTCTCTCCCCAGGCGCGCTAGAATTTTTGTATGGATGAAGAGCCGAGCGGTTCTCCGCAGCGAGATCGCCGCAAGATGGTCCGGTATCTGGCTACCCAAGGGATCACCGACAAGAGCGTGCTCGACGCGATGCTGCGCATCCCCCGACATCTCTTCGTGGCTAACGCCCTGTGGGATCAAGCCTACGCCGATCACCCCCTGCCCATCGCGCAAAACCAGACGATCTCTCAGCCCTATATCGTCGCCCTGATGACCCAAGCGCTCCAGCTTACCAAGAGCGATCGCGTCTTGGAGATTGGCACGGGATCGGGCTACCAAACAGCCATCTTGGCCGAGTTGGCCAAACACATCTATACGATCGAGCGCTTTCCCCAGCTCTCTCAACAAGCGCAGAAGCTTCTGCAAGCTGCGAACTATTCCAATATCAGCTATCGCGTGGGCGACGGCACGCTGGGCTGGCCGGAAGAAGCCCCCTTTGACAAGATCATCGTGACGGCGGCCGCCCCGGAAGTGCCCCGGTCGCTGCTGGCGCAATTGGCCGATCCGGGGCGCATGGTCATCCCCGTTGGAGGACGCCAACTCCAGATGCTCCTGCTCATCCGACGTGAAAACCAAGAATTCATTCGAGAAGAGCTATGCGCGTGCAGCTTCTTGCCCTTGGTGGGTAAAGAAGGCTGGCCGGAAGAAGAGTCTGTAGAGTCTAAGAGTCCATAGAGTCTCTAGAGTCTAACGAATCTTATGAGACATATATTTATACTCGTGATGGTGCTGGTTAGTGCGTTGCTCTACGGATGTAGTAGCGAGAGCACTCCCCCAACGCCGCCCAGCGAAGAGACAGCAGCTCCGCCGCCCGCACCCGC
>JANWXV010000044.1 GCA_025057405.1 Candidatus Bipolaricaulota bacterium
AGCGCATACGCGCCGATGAGCGCTTCGAGAGCAGCGTAGGTCAGCAGCGGCGATCCCCGACGATCAATCCAGCGCCCAAAGAGATAGCTCCCCAGCGCCAAGCCCGCCATGAACGCCGTCAAGACGGTGCTGACAGCAAAAGCTGTTGATCCGAAGATCAGCGTCATGTGGCGCACCCAGGCGACTTGGTAGATCAGCGCCGTGCCCCCAGAGAGCAGAAAACAGAGAAAGACAGCCGCTGAGATCCACCAAGGCAGCGAGAGCGCTCGCGCAGACATAAAATTTTTTTTAAGAAGCCGTCGCCGGCTGAGGCTTGGGGGCTTCTGGGGGCTTGACGAACCCCGTTCCCGCAGGGATGAGTTTGCTCACGATGATACAGGGCTTGAGGCTCTCGAGATAATCGACTTTGCCCTTGAGGGCCGCTTCGGCGAGCACCGTGGTCGTCCGCTGGAACGACGCGGCCGAGAGCCACGACTTCGTCTCCAGAGCCGACTTAGAGATGCGCAAGAGGACGCGCTCGGCGCTGGGCAGCTTGTACTCCGCGATGCGCTGCGCTAGCTTCTCCTTGCCGCGCTCTACGATGATCTCCGTCACGCCAGCACGGAGCGCCGTGCGCACGAGTTCGCCGGTGATCGCGCTGCCCTTGGGAGCGATCACCGTGCCCTTCTTATCCGTGAGGGGCGCGCCCAGAGTCAACCCAAGGACCTCCTCGCGCGCAGCCCGGATCTTCTTGTTCTCTTCTAACAGACGCTCGTTCTCCAGACGAAACTCTTCTAAGATCACCAGCTCGTTGGGGAAGAACTTGGAGTCCCCAGGGTCGAGAATGCGCACATTGTTGAGCATCTGTCGGATCACTAACTCTAAGTGCTTGTCGTTAATATCTACGCCTTGGCTCTTATAGACTTTATGGATCTCCGCGAGCAGATAATTGCGGGTCTTCTCCACCCCGGCGATATTCAACAGCCGATGGGGAGAGATGACCCCCTTGGAGAGGAGATCGCCCTCTTGGACTTTGTCGCCGGTGCGCACCGCGGGCGGGCTGGAAAGCTCAACCGTAGCTTCATAGTGAAAGGCGATCTCGATCAGTTCGTTGGGCAGGGCTTTGACCGCGTCAATATGCATCAAGAGATCCGACGCGAGCGTGAGCGCAAACAGCGGATCCCCCGCTTCGACCCATTCCCCATCAGCGCGCAGCACCGTCACGTCTTCGGTGAGGGGATACTCTTTGCCCTCTTCGGGTTCATAGACGATGATCTGATTCGCGGTGACCACCGCGACCCCGGAGGTCTCCGCGCGCAGCTCAATGGGAATGGACTTGCTGGAGAGCTTCTCGCCCGCGAGCACTTTATCGCCCGGATTGACCAATCGTCGCGCCCCATAGGGCAACCGATGCCGCACCCGGTTCTCCGTGCCCTTCTCTTTGATGATGATCGCGCGTTCTTCGTTTTCGATCACTTCTTCCACGACGCCGTCTACTTTGGCTACGGCGGCCTCTTCGTGGAACGGCCCGGCGAGCAGGGCGCCTTTGGAGATCTTCTGACCGTTTTTGACCGCCGGCTCGACTCCCTCGGGCAGGGTGTAGACGCGGTCGCTCCCGTCCAAGTCCAGCAGATAGACCCTGCGGGCGTCTTCCGTTTCGATGATGCGCACGCACCCGCGACGCGCGCTCCGCCCATTGAGCAGTTGTTCCGTAGAGAGCGCGGCGTTCTTGTCGAACTTAGCACACAGCGACTTGGGGATACGAATATGCTTCTCATCGCCGCGCAGCGCGACGGCCATTCGCCCGGACTCGGGAGATTGCTTCATATCTACGATGATGCCGCTGATGGGCGCGATATCGGCTTGGGCGCTGCGCAGGGCTTTGCGCGCTTCAAAAAGCTCTTCGGCGCGCGGCAGACCCTGGGTGATATCAAAGCCCGCAACGCCGCCCGTATGGAACGTCTTCATTGTCAGTTGCGTCCCCGGCTCCCCAATCGACTGAGCTGCGATGATGCCGACGGCTGTGCCCAGTTCTACCAACCGATGCGTGCTCAGGTCTAAGCCATAGCACTTCTGGCAGATGCCGCGCCGCACGGCGCAGCGCATGGGAGAGCGCACGACGATATTGGGGCGCAGGCGCACGCTCTCGATCCCCAACGCGCGAATCTTTTCGGCCAGCGCGCGCGTGATCAGTTCGTCTTGGGCAACGACGACATAATTCGTCTTGGGGTCGCGCACGTCTTCGGCAGCTTTAGCTCCGATAGCTCTCTCTATAAATTTGGGGTCTTGCGGGGAGAGCGTCGTGCTGAGGTTGCCCAACTTCTCGGCGCGTTCTCGGTCGAAGGTCTCGCCCGCGGGCAGCAGCAGCTCCCCTAAGAAGCGCACGTCTTGGGCCGCCACGCGCCCGTAGATGCGCTCAGCGATCGTCTCCATCACTTCGCTGGGCTTATTAAAATAGAGGGGATCAATCTCAAAGCCGTCGGTGGTGCCACAGTCTTCGATCTTAATAATCAGTTCTTCGGTGGCGTCGACCAACCGTCGTGTGAGATAGCCCGAATCGGCGGTCTTGAGGGCCGTATCGGCGGTGCCTTTGCGGCCGCCGTGCGTGCTGATGAAGTACTCCATGACGTTCAGCCCCTCCCGGAAGTTGGAGATGACCGGCATCTCGATGATGCGCCCGGAGGGGTCGCTCATGGGGCCGCGCATCCCCGCGAGCTGCTTGACTTGGGTCTTGGAGCCGCGCGCGCCCGAATCCACGACCATATAGACGGGATTGAATCGGTGTTGCGCGAGATTTTGCATCGTCACATCGGCCACGCGATCTACCGTCTCCATCCAGATTTCGATGACTTTAGTGCGACGCTCATCGTCGGTGACCAGACCGCGCTCGTAGCGCTCATTGACCTTGCGAACGCGCTCGAGGGCTTCTTTGAGGATCTCAGATTTCTTCGAAGGGATGAGACAATCCCGCACGGAGATCGTCAGCCCGGAGCGGGTAGCAAACCCAAATCCCAGGTCCTTGAGGCCGTCGAGAAGCTCCACGGTGCGCTCCAACCCATGCCGGAAGTAGCACTCCATGATGACGCTATAGATCGCGTCGGAATCGAATTCGCGATGGTAATCTCGCAAATCTTTGGGGAAGACGCTGTTGAGCAGAGCGCGCCCCAGCGTCGTCTCGATCACTTGGCCGTCAATGCGAATCTTAATGAGACTGTGGAGCGAGATGAGCTTCTCTTCATAAGCGCGCTCGGCCTCGCTGATGCTGGTGAAGTACTTGCCCGTGCCGCGCCCGTCGGGATCGAGCAGCGAGAGATAGTAATAAGCGAAGATCGCGTCTTGGGTGGGGACGCTCAGGGGCTTCCCGCTGGCCGGCGAGAGAATATTCTTGGTGGAGAGCATCAACTGGCGCGTCTCTTGGACGGCCATTTTGCTCAAGGGCAGATGGACGGCCATCATGTCGCCGTCGAAGTCGGCGTTGTAGGGGCGACAGACAAACGGGTGAATCTGAATGGCTTCGCCGTCTACTAAGATCGGTTCGAAGCCTTGAATCCCCAGACGATGGAGCGTGGGCGCTCGATTGAGCAAGACCGGGTACTCTTTCACTAACTGTTCTAAGACATCCCAGACTTCGGGCATCTCGCCGGAGAGCGCTTTGTTCTTGACCTCGTCGAAATTCGAGATCACGCTCACGCCCAGGCGCGCCAGCACAAACGGCTTAAAGAGTTCGAGGGCCATCTTCTTGGGGATGCCGCACTGGTGCAATTTCAGTTTGGGGTTGACGACGATCACGGCGCGTCCAGAGTAATCTACCCGTTTGCCCAAGAGATTTCTCCTTAAGCGCCCGTGCTTGCCCTGAATGCGCTCGCTCAGCGATTTCAACGGACGGTTATCGCGCCCGAGAATAGCATTGTCTTTCTTCTCGTTGTGAATGAGGGCATCTACGGCCTCTTGGAGCATACGCCGCTCGTTTCTCAAAATCACCTCGGGAGCGTCGATCTCCAAGAGCTTCTTCAGACGATTGTTTCGGTTGATAATTCTTCGGTAAAGATCATTGAGATCAGTCGTGGCGAACTTGCCGCCCTCTAGCAACACGATGGGGCGCAATTCCGGGGGCAGGACGGGGATAACTTCCAAGACCATGTGTTCGGGTTTATTGCCGCTCCTGCGGATCTGTTGGACGATCTCCAAGCGTTTGAGCAAGCGCTTGCGCCGGCCCTCGGTAGGTTCTTGAGCGATCTGCTGGTGCAGGTCTTCTTCGAGAGCGGCTAGGTCGAGGTTGGCCAGCACCCCTTTGATGCCCGCCGCGCCCGTCTCGGCTTCAAACTGCCCCGGATAGAGCTTCTCGTAGGCTTTCTTCTCAAATTCCCACAACTGATCGCCCACTTTGAGGGGGAGCTGAGCGCTCTTGACGCTGGTCACCAGATAGATCAAGCTATCAACTTGTTCGGTGATCTTGCGGCCCTTGAGGTCGGGATAGACCGTCTTGAGGAAGTTAAATTTCGTCTCGGAGAGCGGGTTCTCTCGGTAGAGCTTGGCGAGGGTCTGTCCGGATTCGACTCTCTCTCCGGAGGAGACCAGCAGCTCGGCATCGGTGGGCACGGGGAAGGCCCGCGTGGAGTCTGAGAGTTTAATCAGCTTAAGCTCCTCGCCGTTGCCCAGCTTGGTCTTCTCAAACGAGACCTTTCCCGTGCCCTCGGCCCGAACTTCGTAATCGGCTTCGAGTTCGTAGAGCCGCTCCGCCGTGAATTTTCTCTTCTCCCCCAGAATCTGCAGTTGTGAGCCATAGATGAAGTCCCCCTCGGCGAAATCCGATCTATCGGACTGGGTGATCATATAGATATCTTCTTCGATGGGGGTCGTCTCGTAGTAGGCGATCTTTTTGAGGGTCGCCCGCTTGATCCCTAAGAGCGTGCTGAGGGGCGACGAGATGCCCTTCAAGTACCAGAAGTGCACGACGGGGCTGGCCAGCTCGATATGGGCCATATTGGAGCGCCGCACATCGGAACTCGTGACTAAGACGCCGCACTTTTCGCAAGTAATGCCCTCGTACTTGCGCCCGCGGTATTTGCTACAGGCGCATTCGAAATCGTTTTCGGGGCCAAAGATCTCTTCGGCGAAGAGGCCCCCGCGTTCGGGTTTATGCGTGCGATAGTTGATCGTCTCGGATTCGGTGACTTCACCGCGTGACCAACTGCGGATCTCCTCCGGAGAGGCTAAGCCGATGCGGAGTTTGGCAATGTCATCGCCGCTGTACACCACGTCTCACCCCAGAAAGCTATGGGCGGGGGAGCGGCTCTCTCAGGTAGGGGCGTGATGAATCACGCCCCTACATTCTTGTTGTTCGCAGTTCCGCTTGAGCTTTCGGAGGATTCCCGTGGGCGGCGATAGGTCGTGGTGTAGAAGCCGCCGCCCTTATAGTGTACGCCGACGCGTGCGGGGATGCGGTGCGCGCGGGGGGCTCCGCATTCTTCACAGACGCGGACCTCGGCGCTATCCAGCGAATCTAAGACGCTGAACGTGTGAGCACACGCCTCGCAGCGATAGCGATACAACGGCATAATCTAGGAATTCCTCCGTCTAGGCAAAGCAAGACTGCCGGGGAAGAAAGCACAAGCTCTCGCGAGAGCCAAGTCCACAAACCGCCATCAGTGTCGGTTAGTATAGCAAATAATCGTACCCCGTGCAAATGCTGCTGGGCAAGCCCCAAAACAGCTCATAAACAGTGTCAGGTCTTGCTAAAGACTGCAATCTGGTTTATGATCTCTAAAAGTTATGTCACTCATCGCGACGGAGAACCTGATGCACCGCTACGGCGGCGAGGTCGTCTTCGAGAGGGTCTCGGTGGCTCTGCACCGAGGCGACCGCGTGGCGCTGATTGGGCTTAATGGGAGCGGGAAATCCACGCTGCTTCGCATACTGGCGCGCCGCCTCGAACCCACTTCAGGGCGCGTCGCCTACGCTCATTCCGTGCGCATCGGTTATCTCGCCCAAGAGCCAGAACTGCGCAGCGAACGGTCGCTCTACGACGAGATGTTAGCGGCTTTCGCAGACCTACTGCACCAAGAGCAAGAGCTGCACGAGCTAGAAAGCCAGTTAGCTCGGGGCGAGGCACCCCCGGCTCTCTTGGGACGCTACGACGAGCTGTTGGAGGCTTT
>JANWXV010000045.1 GCA_025057405.1 Candidatus Bipolaricaulota bacterium
ACCAACTCTTCAACGCCCTGAATCCTGACTGTTTTTTGAGTCGCGTGATCATATTCTCATCCAAAGTGACCAATGACGCATCAAACTCCTTGGCAGTTTGAGCTACAATGGCATCCATACCTCGCACACCTGTTTTCTGGGCGATCTCTGCAGCTTCTTTGGCTCTCTCAGCCTCCAACCCAATAAAATACATAGTTCCTAAATTGAGAAGGCCGTTCTGAACCTTCTTAGCGAGATTTTCAGACTTCGTTCTTCGTTTAATCGCAGAGACAATCTCAACAAGAACTGTGTATGGCTCCACCACCACGTTATTATACTTCGCCCGCCAAGCTTTTTAAAGCGCGGGATAGCCGCAGTATTTTTTGTCAGTGCCAATGGAGAGTTGCCTTCTCCTATCACAAAATCCCAAACGTTTGACAGTCTGCATGTCTTCTGATATACTGTGCCCGTTATCGCTAGAGGAAGGTTCTGCTATGCCTATTCGTTCATACGAAGCGCTCTATATTTTGCGGCCCGATATGCCCGAAGAGCAGTTGGGAAGCACCATCGCCAAGTTCGAGAAGACCGTAGAAGAGTCTGGAGGGAAGCTCCTCAAGACCGATAGGTGGGGCCTGCGCCTGCTGGCTCACCAGATCAAACACTGCGACAAAGGCTATTACGTCTTGATGGAGTTCCAAGGGGCACCGGAACAGATCCGCAAGCTCGAGGAGCGCTTTAAATTAGACGAGAGCGTCCTGCGCTATCAAGTAGTACAACAGCGCTAGCACTATGGCCAGCCTGAATCGCGTCATTTTAGTAGGGAATCTGACGAGCGATCCCGAATTGCGCTACACCCCGAACGGGACGGCGCGGACGCGTTTTCAGATCGCGGTGAACCGCCGCTGGCGCGACCGCGACGGCAACCTCCAAGAAGAAGCCACTTTTGTCCCCGTTGTCGTCTGGGGCTCCCAAGCCGAGAACTGCGCGAATTTCTTGGCCAAGGGGCGCCAAGTCGCGGTCGAAGGACGCTTGCGTATCTATACTTTTCAGCCTGAGGAGGGCGAGCCGCGCAAGATCGCCGAGGTCGTGGCCGATAACGTCGTCTTCTTAGGTAGCCGCAAAGAAGGGGCCCCGGCCGAAGGCGAAGCCGTCCCGCCCCCAGAGACCGTCGTAGGAGGTGAAGAAGAAGTCCCATTCTGAAGCTCTCTATGGAACGCACTCAGAAAAGAGGCGTCAAAAGCGGCGCAAAGTTCAAGACGAAAGCTCGCGAGGACTGCAAACTCTGTGAGAACAAAGTTCAGCTCACTTATAAGCAACCTGACGAGCTGAAGCGCTATATGAACAAGCTCGGCAAGATCCTCCCGCGCCGGGCGTCACGGCTCTGCGCCAAGCATCAGCGTCGCATCGCCCGCGAGATCAAGCGCGCGCGCCAGATGGCGCTCATCCCCTACGGGTCTGATCATCAGTAACCCTTACATCTTTTTCTCTACTGCATTAGTCTTTGGAATTCCGTGTCGTTGTGGAGGGGCTGAAAGAGCGCGTTGGTCTTCAGATAGCGCTTAAAACTCTCTCGGTCGGTTCCGGCCTTGGCCAAGAGACGTTCGATCTCCTGCAGGGCTTCGGAGCGTTTGTGCGTGCGCGCGAGATAGCCGATCCAAGCGAGCCGCAAGAGGGGCTGTTGGGGGTCTTTCGCTAGTGCGCGATCGAGCAGAGCGTGCGCTCTGTCGGGGGATTGGCGTTCGAGAAACAAGCGCGTGGTGAGCAAGTGCACGGAGGGGAGAGCGATCCCTAACAGCCGTCGCAGCTCTTTGATCGGCTCTGGGTGGTCGTCCACGCGAACATCTACGAGGCGGTCGTAAACCCCATCAAAATACGCATTGGGGCGCACCACCAAGATTCCGCCCGCTTGTTGGCCTCTGCGGTCGCCGCCGGCGGCTTGGGCTGCTTCGAGCGCGGCCATCAGCTTCTCAGCCAATATCCCTTCTGATTTCTCGAACGCTTCGCCCATCGCGTCTAGGACTTCTCGGCCGACGAGAATATTTCCCTGGGCGGCCCAGTTCTTCCCAGATTTGTGTCCGGCCCACTCCAAGCACTCTGTGCCCGTGTGCTGCGCGATGTGCCCTTGTGAATCTATAACTGCGACTTGGCGGTGCTCGCGCTGCTCGTCTTCGGCAGTGAGTCGTTGGACGGTCTCGTGGGCGCTCAGCCCTTCTTGGAGAAGCTCCAGACCCTTGGGGCCATAGGAGAGATTGGCCATCGCTTGGGAGGCAATCGCGCCGACGTTGGCCTTGGCGTGCGGAACAATAGCGCCCGCGCGGAACGCTCGTGATTGCACGGCGATTCCGAACTCTTCAAGCTCTTTATCGAACGCGACTATAGAGTACGTTGAGAGATAGAGCACAACGATTCGGTCACCCTGCCCATGCGTTCTCCGGTTCTGGTGCTGTAGCTGCCGGGTTCTCTCTGTCGTAAGCCCATCGTTGTGGATTATCGAAAATATACTGGCGAATTTTTCTTAGCGATTCCTCGTTACGGATGACGTGTTCGTAATAATTGCGTTGCCACGAGAATTCTGGAAAGATCGTCTGCCGCATGATGCGCGTGGTCACTGCCTTGAAGGCCCGAACGATGTCCCCCAACGTCGTAGGGGCGCAATTCATTGCGCCCTAATTCATCCGATTCATCGTGGTTGTAGGGGCGTGATGAATCACGCCCCTACAGCGTTGTTGCGTTGATTATATCGCAAGCGGGGCAACTTGCACAAACATATCATAGGTACAACTGTCCCCTGGCCAACGGAACGCGCTCTCTAGCGCATCAGAAAATCTTGAGCTACAATCAAATTATGAGAAAATCTTTTACAGCCTTGCTGCTGGGTATAGCAATCGGTTTCGTCATCGGCTGGCTGACAAGTTCGTATTCCGATTCAGATATCGGACGCCAACCCGCGCCAACGCCCCAAAGCTCCAGCGCTCCCCATGCACCGATCACTACGTATTTTTCACCCTCGCCAGAGCCGGAGAAAGCCATTATCCAAACACTGCGAAGCGCCCAGAAGTCCGTGCACGCTGCCCTCTATCAGCTCACCGACCCGGAGATCGCCCAAGCCCTCACAGAGCTAGCTCAACGCGGCCTCGAACTCCAGATTCTCTTGGACGATGAGCCGAGCCAGGGCAGCAAGGGCTGCTGGTTGCTGAGCTCAGGCATCCCCGTCAAACAGTACGTTGACTCCGGGATCATGCATCATAAATTTGCCGTCATTGACGGCGTGCTCGTCATCACTGGCTCTTATAACTGGACGACTTCGGCTCAGACGCGCAACGAAGAGAATCTCTTAGTCATTCAAAGCCCCGAACTCGCTCACGCCTTCGAGCGCGAGTTCCAGAAGCTCTGGGCGCACAAGAAAGCCCAAACGCTCACCCACAAAAACTGCTCATCGTCTAACAAATAGCAGCCAGACGACGAGAGCTGCAGCAGCCAAGAGAAGCAGCGTCGGGAGCAAGCCTCCGATTCTGAGCGAAGTTCCCTTCATGAGAGTAATGGCCCCACAGAGCACCCGCGCGCCGCTGTTGCCTGCAGGGTCTGTGATTTGATCATCCGGGCCAGCGTGAATGACGAGAGAACTGCCGTCTTCGTCGAAGAGCGATAGCTCTCCCGATGTGAGCGCCACGCGCTCGGTCACGTACTCATAGACTGCTGAGCCGTCTTCGCCGACGACAAGATTGGGCATGTCTCCAGAATGGGGGCCTTCGGGATTATTCAGGCCGTGCTTTCTGTGGGTGGGGTTGAAATGCGGCCCCGCCGAAGCAAAATCCGGCGGCTCGCACTTGCCCACAGCGTGAATGTGAATCCCATGCTCACCGGGTGATAAGCCCTGCACCGTGACGGAGATGCGAACCCCCCGAGCCTCTTGCACAAAGACTGCTACTCCCCATACTTTCCCCGCAGCATCGCGCAACGGTGCCGCCGCGCGCTCCCCCACAGCCCACGCGGGCAGACTCCCAAGCAGAAGACCAACGACGGTAAGCACTAAGATCGCGTAGATAGATCGCATGCTCTGCTCCCTTCTCTCTCTATCTCTGTGAGCTACCCCATATACGGTCGTCGCCAATCTCTGGGCGGCACGAGCGTCTCTTTGATCGTTCTGGGGCTGAGCCAGCGAATCAGATTGACCCACGAGCCGGCCTTATCGTTCGTCCCGGAATGGCGCGCGCCGCCGAAGGGCTGACGGCTCACTACTGCGCCGGTGGGCTTGTCATTGATATAGAAATTCCCCGCGGCGTAGCGCAGAGCGCGCTCCGCTTGCACGATCGCGTCGCGATCACGCGCGAAGATCGAACCCGTCAGCGCAAATTCGGTAGTCTCGTCGCAGAGCTTGAGCGTCTTCTCGAACTCGCCATCGGGATAGAGATAGACCGTCAGCACCGGACCAAAAATCTCCTCGGTCATGAGCTTGCTTTTGGGGTCTTTAGAAAGAATGACCGTGGGCTGCACGAACCAGCCCTTCGCGCTGTCATACTCACCGCCGAAGACGATCTCGTACGTTTTGGGATTTTTCTTCGCGTCTTCAATATATGAGACGATCTTGTCGAACGCGTCTTGAGTGATGATCGCGCCCATGAAGACCGACAGATCTTCAACGGGGCCGACTTTGAGCTTGGGCAGCTCGGTGAGAAAGCGTTGCTGGAGCGCGGGCCACAGGCTCTGCGGGACGTACATGCGCGATGCAGCCGAGCACTTCTGCCCTTGGTACTCGAACGCGCCGCGGATCGTATTCGCAGCGACGACGTCTACATCAGCCGAGCGGTGCACGAAGACGAAGTCTTTGCCGCCGGTCTCGCCCACGATTCTGGGGAAGTTCTTATAGTTGGGGAGGTTCTTCCCGATCTCGTTCCATAACTGAATGAGCGTCTCGTAGCTGCCGGTGAAGTGCAGCCCGGCAAAATACGGATGCTTGAGCACGATGTCGCTGTGCTTGCTCTCGAAGGGCACAAAGTTAATCACGCCCTTGGGCAGCCCGGCTTCTATTAATATTTGCATAATGCGATAATTCGAGAGCAATACAGATCGTGCGGGCTTCCACAGGGCGACGTTGCCCACGAGCGCTGGAGCGGTCGGGAGATTGCCCCCGATAGAATAAAAATTAAACGGTGGCACAGCGAGCACAAAGCCCTCCAAGGGCCGCCAATCGAACCGATTGATCTCCCCGGAGATCTGATCGGGCTGCTGCCCGTAGAGAAATTGCATATAGTACGCGTTGAAGCGCCAGAAATCTACAAGCTCGGCCAGGTCTATTTCGGCCTCGAAGGGCGTCTTGGACTGATTGGCCATAATAGCCGCGATGTTCTCAATCCGTCGCGGCCCGGCTAGGAGATCTGCCGCGCGCATGAAGATCGCGGCTCTATCGTAGCTGTCCAGCGTGGCCCAAGTGCGATGGGCTTCCAAAGCAGACTCAATCGCGGCGTTCAGCTCTTCGGGGCCAGCGAGGTGTGCCCGTGCCAGGAGGCGTTTGTGCTCGTGGGGGCACGGAACGCTCACGGTTCTTCCTGTCTGCACGGGCTGACCGTCAATAATCAGCGGGATCTCTTCGGTTTTGTTTTTGAGATCGTGGAGCGCTTGCAGCAGCTTCTCTCGCTCAGGGGTTCCAGGGGCGTAGGTGGGGATTCTGTTCACGTCGTGTTGCGGCTTTTCGAGCGTACAGAACTTATTCATAAAGCAATACCTCCTCTAAACTTCTTACAGCTCCAGTCTATCACACGCTCCGTGTCTGCTCCAGCTGTACTTGCTTCGAAATGGCACTGGCTTCATGAGATGCTCAAGAGCAACTCCCTCAGCACCGTCGGCAGAATCCCGCCGTTCTTGTAGTACTCGATCTCAATCGGCATATCGAGACGCGCGATGACCCTAAACTCCGTCACGCTCCCGTCGGGCTTGCGCGCCCGGACTACAAGCTCTTGTCGCGGCTTCTCCAGCTTAGAGATACCAAGAATGTCAAAGACTTCTCGCCCCGTCAGACCCAACGATTCCGCATTCTG
>JANWXV010000046.1 GCA_025057405.1 Candidatus Bipolaricaulota bacterium
AAGTAGCAGTTTGAAGGTGATCGGCGAGGGCGCGCACGGCGAGGGCGCGTTCGGTTAGGGTGCGCGCGGGGTTCTCCAGAGTGCTTAAAAGCCGTTGGTCGTAGTTGTAGCTGAAGAAGAAGATCTTTTTAGCTCCCACGGCGAGATTCCCTACGACGGTCTTAGCCGGTGACAAGAGGGGCACGGTCTGTCCGCCGCGAAAGTAGCTCGTCTCGTTTTGGAACCAGTGGAGGCCGCCGCGCAGGGGCGAAAGCGCTTCGGTGTTCCAGATAGGCTTGTCAATCCCATACTCTTGCATCACCTGACGGTAGGTTTCGATGCTGCCGCAGCAGCCATCGGGAGAGAGGGCCTGGCCAGTCCCCTCTTCCAAGTAGTGCACAGACAGAACGTCAAAGAGCGTGAAGGCTGGATCGCTCTGCTCGGCGAGCAACATCTGGCGCAGGACTTGCGAGTCGCCCTGATAGAGATCGGCCGCCAAGATGCGCGCGTTTGGCTCGACGCTGCGAATCACTTGAGCCACTCCGCGTAAGAACGTCACGTACAGAGACGGATCGCACGGACTCCACCAGCCGCAGCCGTCAATCTCGTTGCCCACGATCCAGTAGCGAACTTGCCCGGCATACGCTTGGGCCACGGTGCGCAAATTCTGATAAAAAGCGCTGTTATAGTTGCTAGCGCCCGGCGGAGCACCTCCGATGAGTTTGAAGACGGGCACCACGTCGTTGGCGAGGGCCTGAGCGACAAAACCGGGAACCGGGGGATCGAGCGCCGTGAGCACGTCGTTCTCAGTGTTTACTGGGATATCAAAGTGCACCCATTTGATGCCCAAGCGCGCGATCTGCTCCGCAAACCCTTGATAGTCATCTATAGCAATGATAAACCCAACGGGAGACGGGTTATCCGCTCCTAAAGGGAGGACGGGATCGACTAAGCCGATGAAGAGATCGTTGAGATTGCCCTGACTAGTAAATACTTCCAAGCGATAAAACCCGTAGCGCGTGATGCGATCTGTAGGGAGTACAAGCCAAGCTCCGCTTCCGCTCGGTTGAACGAGGCCGTCCCCCTCGAAGACATCGCCGTTGGCAGTCCAAAACGCTGGGCCATACGCATCGGTCAGACGATACTGAACCCAACTGGGGACAGACGAAACATACAAACGAATCGGCTCTCCCAAGATGAACATGCCCCCGTAAGGCAGCGGCCCAGATATATTCAGTTGCATGATTGATGATCTTACGCTGGACTGGAGCATCAACCCCATGATCGTCATGGCAACGACGATCGCAAGGATTTTTCTCACTGAATACCACCTTCCTAGGTTTTGTCTTTCGGTTATCATAGCAGATGAACATAGACTCGGACAACCAGCTTTAGCCCCAGTCTAAATAATTCTCTAAGAGAGTATACGGCAAGGACATGTCGAACCTGTGATGTGCAATAGCTAGCGCAAACGATCTAAAGAGAGCAGCCCCAGCGCGATCTCTTTGAAGATCGGTGCGGCAGTCAGACCGCCGTAATACTCCCGCCCGCCGGGTTCGTCTAAGACAACGACAATGACATAGCGCGGCGCTTCAGCGGGGAAGAAGCCCACAAACGACGCGACAAACTTCCCCTTCACATAGCCCTTCCCCGGCACGGCCTTCTGCGCCGTCCCCGTCTTCGCCGCGATCGTCACACCTTCGATCTGCGCCAAGATGCCCGTGCCGTCGCGCACCGTCTCGATCATCATCTCGGTCAGTTGACGACAATGCTCTTCCGACGCGATGCGCCCTAGAATCTCGAGCTTCGTTGGCTGCATTCTCCCGTCCCTCTCGCGCACAGCTTTGATCACCCTGGGTTTGAGCAACTGTCCACCGTTGGCGATTGCAGCGACTTTTGTTGCCATCTGGATCGCCGTGACCGACACCGACTGCCCAATGGCAATCGCCCCGATCTCCAGCGCCGACCAATCCTTCACGGGCGCTAAATACCCCGAAATCTCCCCCGGCAGCTCTATTCCCGTCTCTTGCCCAAATCCAAAACGCTGCAAATACGCATAGAGCGCGTCTTCCCCCAAGCGCTGCGCAATGCGAATCATGGCTGTATTAATAGAATCTTTGATAACCCCGGCGGGCGTGACCATCCCGTAGTTGATCTGCTCCGAGTTTCTAAACGTGTGATGCGCAATCTGCAGAGTTGCGCTGCCGGAGACGCGCTCCGTGGGGCTGATGACGCCGGCTTCCAACGCCGCGAGCATCGTGAAAATCTTAAAAGAAGAGCCGGGTTCGAACGCATACGCCACTGAGAGATTCTTACGCGCTTGCGGGCGCGACTGTTGAAAACGATTGAGATCGTACGTCTCGCTCTGAGCCATCGCTAAGACCTCCCCTGTCCAGGGGGTGAGCACGACTGCAAAGCCCGCTTGGGCTTTATACGTTCGCACGCCGCGCTCCAGCGCGCTCTCGGCCAACTGTTGGATGCGCGCATCTATCGTGAGATAGAGATCCCCGCCGGGGCGACCCGCGCGCACTACTTGACGACGAACCTCTGTGCCATCGCCACGACGCACGACCGACCAGAGAGTCTCTTCCCCGCGCAGCAGCTCGTCAAACTTCAGCTCGATCCCCTCCAAGCCCTGACTATCGACTCCCGCGAACCCAATCAGATTCGAAGCCAGACTCTTCTGGGGGTACGCCCGCTTCCAATCTTCAAGAAAGAGCACCCCCCGCGCACCAGCTTCCCTCAAAGCGCTCTTCAGATTCTCCGCTTGCTCTGGAGAGACCCCTCGCGCCACCCACGTAAAATACCCCGGACGATAGAGCTTCTCGCGGATCTCTTCGCGCGGGAGCTTCAAGTGCGTGCTGAGCAATCTCTCTAGCAGATCGGGCCGCGTCATGTGATAATTATCCAGAGCGATCGAGATCGCCCGCAGATCGTGAGCCAAGATCTTGCCGGAGCGATCATAGATATATCCGCGGGGCTGAGGGCTGACGATCTGGCCCTCTTGGAAGCTCTGAGCGAGCTTCTTCCATTGGTCGGCTTGCACGATCTGAAGCTGCACTAAACGCCCGACCACCAAAGCAAAAAATATCAACAGACCCGCCAAGATAACCGTAGCGCGTCGCGGTATCATGACTGCTCAGCTAGCGCGCGGGGAGCACCAAGCGCTTCGGCGCGAGTTTCTTCATCCCCAAGCGCTCGCGCGCCCGCCGCTCGATCTCTTCTAAGGACCAGACTTTAGAAACTTCTATGCGCAACTGATTTCTCTGCAAGATCAAGTCTTCCGTCTCGGCGCGCATAGCCGTCACTTGCGTAGAGAGCGCCACGATCTGCCAGCCCTGCCAGACGTAATACAAAGCCAGCGCTGCCATGATCGCTAAAATCGCCAAGAGACCCCAGACCGTTCGAGCCATGAGCTTCATCTTAGAAACGATCTTCTGGGCTTCCAAGGACGATGATCACTCCTTGGCAGGAAGACCGCGTAAGAACCGAGGACGCACGTTTGACAAATTTTGTGTGAACGAGTATAGTATTATTCGAAATAATTCCCGAAAGAATCTCTGTGATGATCGGCATTTCAGCAGAGGAGGAGTCCCGTTGAAACGGCAGCTCTTCAGAGTCGCTAAAGAGTTCGGAGTTCATGTGGCTGACGTTGTAGAGAAGCTCAAGACGCGCGGGATCGAAAAGAGGGTGCACAGCTTTGAAACGCTCACCGATGAAGAATACGAGATCGTCAAAGCGCTCTTCGCAGTTCCCAAGCCGCAAACGGCTCAGCCAGATAAAGCAAAAAGGGCCGAACCGAGTCCTCCGGCGCGCGCGCCTCGCGAAGCAGCATCTCCTAAACTTTCGCAAGGGGCAACGCCATCTGAGGCGACAGGGCCTATAAAAACTGCTCCCGCGCCGGCTACAGCACCCCCCTCTCCCAAGGCCGAGCCCCAGCGCCCTCCGGTTCCCAAGCCCCAACCCCCGAGAGCACCAAGTCCGGCAACCGCTGCTGCCCCAACTGCTCCGACCGCCGTGCTGGAAGCCCCCAAACCCGAACCGAAGATCCCTCCACCTCCCGCGCCGGCCAAACCCAAGCTGTTGGTGCCCCGGCCCCCGGTGGTCACCATTCTGGGGCACGTGGATCACGGCAAGACGACTCTGTTAGATTACATTCGCAAGACGCGCGTGGCCGCCGGCGAGGCCGGAGGCATCACCCAATCTATCGGCGCGTACCAAGCCGAATACAAGAACAAAAAGATCACGTTTATTGACACGCCGGGGCACAAAGCGTTCGCTAATATGCGCGCCCGCGGCGCTTCGATTACGGATATCGCTGTCTTAGTAGTCGCTGCCGACGACGGCGTGATGGAGCAGACTCGTGAGGCGATCAGCCATGCGCGCGCCGCGAAAGTCCCGATCATCGTCGCTATTAATAAGATAGACAAGCCCGGCGCGAGTGTGCAGCGCGTCATGGAGCAATTGGCGCGTGAGGGACTCCAACCCGAAGAGTGGGGCGGCGAGACGATCACCGTGCCCCTGTCGGCGCTCACCGGCCAGGGCGTGGACGATCTCTTGGAGATGATCTCTTTGGTCGCGGAGTTGCAAGATTTGCGAGCCGATCCTACGGTTCCCCCTTGGGGGGTCATCATCGAGAGCTATCTGGACGCAGCGCGCGGCCCCGTAGCCACGGTGATCGTCAAAGAAGGGACGCTGCGTGAGCGCGGCATCATTCTCTGTCATACGGCGTTTGGGCGAATTCGGGCGCTCTTGGACGACCGCGGCCGCCGCGTGAGCGAAGCCCCTCCCGGCTCGGCTGTGCAAGTCTTGGGGCTTTCGGAAGTCCCCGCGGCCGGCGAACGCTTTGAAAGCACGGACGACCTGGTCGCGGCCAAGCGCATCGCCGAGATGAGAGCCGAAGAGCTTCGTCGCAAGCGTCTGGGGAAGGGGCGCCTGACGATCCAAGATGCGCTGGCCCAGCAAGCGAAGAAGGGCCTGCTCCAGATCATTCTCAAAGCCGACAGCTCTGGCACGCTCGAAGCCGTCGAGAGCGAATTAAAAAATATTCAAGTAGATGAAACCCGCCTAGAGTTTCTGCACACGGGAGTGGGGAACATCAACGAGAGCGACGTTCTGCTCGCTTCGGCTGTCGAAGATGCGGTCATCATTGGGTTTCGCGTCTCGGTGGACCCCAAGGGGGCCCAGCTAGCTGAGCAAGAAGGTATTCCGATTCGCACCTATGAGATCATCTATCAGATCACGGATGACGTCCAGCGGGCGCTGCAGAGCTTAGTCGCGCCCCAAGTTCGTGAGACCAAAGTCGGCGAGGCCGAAGTGCGTCAAGTCTTCAAGATTCCCAATGTGGGGATCGTTGCGGGCTGCTATGTCAAAGAGGGCCAAATCTTGCGCGAAGCCCGGGTGCGCGTCTGGCGCAACAGCGCGCTGGTCTTCGAGGGAACTCTGGCTAGTCTCAAGCGCTACGAAGAGGACGTCAAGAGGGTCGAAAAAGACAAAGAGTGTGGGCTGAAGATCGCCGGGTTTGATAAGATTCAAGTCGGCGATGTGCTGGAGTTCTACACGCGCGAGGTTGTACCGAGAATCTAGAGATTTTCTCGGTGTGGGGTGGTCGTATGAGGATCGGAGTCGTGCGTATCGCGTTGCATCTGCATGGCCCTACGTCCCTCAAAGAGAAGCGCCATATTCTCCAAAGCCTCATCGCTCAGATGCGTCGGAGATTTAACGTTTCGATTGCCGAGATCGGCAAGCTCGACGACTGGAGGTCAGCTCTTTTAGGAGCGGCGATCGTCTGCAACGACGGGCGAGTCAACAACGCGCTCCTGGCCAAACTCGTAGAGGCGATGAAGCATTATACCGATGTCACCGTGGAGGACTATGAGATCGAGATTCTCTAACGAAGCTGGCTGGGAGAGGAGGATTCGAACCCCCACTAGTGGGTCCAGAGCCCACCGTCCTACCGTTAGACGATCTCC
>JANWXV010000047.1 GCA_025057405.1 Candidatus Bipolaricaulota bacterium
ACTTCGTCACCAATACGAAGAAGATCATCGGCGCTACGCCCACGAGCGCGAGGCGCTGCTCAGCGACGATGATCGCCAAGCGCTCCGAGAGCGGGGCTGGTTCGGCGCTTTGCAGAACCGTGGGATCGCAGGGGTAGCCAACCGCACGAAAGTCAAGTGCCTGCACGCGCAGTACGCTTTTCATCTGGCGCGCGGGGGTCTGATCGGGCGCTGGTTGGAAGAGCGCTTTCAATTCTCGTGGTGCTCTCCAACGGAGATTCGCTGCGCGCGCTTTGCTCTGTTCTCTTCAGATTCTTTATAACGCCGTCGCAGTCGGGGCTGCCAATTGACGAAAGATCTCTATCAGGCGCTGGGCGCAACGCTCGATGCTCATCTCGTAAGCTCTGCGCTTCGCCCCCTCACGGAGCTTCTGGCGCTGGTGCTCATCGCGCAAGAGCGCCAAGATAGCTTCGACAAAGCCCTCTTCGGAAACCAAGACTCCCGTCTCGCCGGGGAAGACGACGTCTTGGACGCCCATGGCGCGCACGGCCACCGCCGGCAGCCCCGCAGCCATCGCTTCCATTAAGACCAGCCCTTGCGTCTCGGTCTTGGACGCAAAGACGAAGAGATCAGCCGAACGATAGTAATCTACTAGCTCTTCCCTAGGGATGAACCCCGCGAAGATCACGCGATCTCCCAAGCGCAGCTCTTGAGCCAGCTCTTCTAGGTGTGCTCTATACGGGCCGTCGCCGGCGAGCACCAGGCGCAGTGGACGCTCCCCTGCCCAACGGTCTAAGAGCACGCGAAAGCTCTGGAGCAGAAAGTCTAAGTTCTTCTCGGCTCCCAGTCGGCCTGCGTAGAGCAAGAACAGCTCGGGAGCCGACAGCCCTAATCTCTGACGCACGTTGAGCTTGGGAGGGCGCTCGTAGAGCTGCATATCTACCCCAAAGGGGAGCAGATAGATGGGCTTGTGCACGCCGTAGCGCAGGAGTTCTGCGCGCATTGCTTCGGAGGGAACAGTAATCGCGTCACAGCGATTGCAAAACGCCGCGCTGATCCGTTCCGCCATCTGGCGCGAGGGACGAATCAATCTGGGGAGATAGTGCAGATACTCTGTAAAGAGAGTGTGATACGTATGCAAGTGTGGCAGCTTGTACTTTCTCGCGACGCGCAGGGCGAGCAAGCCCATCGAGAAGGGCGTGTGGCTGTAGACGGCTTCTAACTGTGAAAAGACCGAGAACGCTCGACGGTCATAGGGGATGACGATGCGGCTCTCTTTGTGAAAGCGCGCGTTGATCGCAGGAAACCGAAAGATATGGCTGTTCTGGTGACGCTGCTCACGAAAATACGCGGGCGCGAAGATATAGATCTGATGCCCTTGACGTAAAAAAGCGCGCTCTAGATCGCTCACGATGCTGGTCACGCCGTTGATCTGCGGGGTAAACGTATCGGTGAAGATTCCCACTCTCATAGGATCTCCTTGGCACAGAGTGCACAGAAATCGCGTTCACAAAGCGTTTGACAGCGAGGACAAGGACGCCAGCCGCGCTCGCGCCGCGCTCGCTCGATCCGTTGAGCGGTGCTCATCAGGCGTCTCAGGGCTTCGCGCAGTTCAGTGCTCTCAATCTGGCTGACAAGCTGCTCGATCTCGCGCTCCTCTTGGGGCAATAACGCGATCTGCGCGAGCGAGAACGGCGGCTCGCCCTTGGGCTTCGATTCCACCACAAAGCGCACATCGCGCACGCGCTCCTCGCCAAAATGCTCGTTAAGCTTCTTGCGAAACTCGCCGCGCATCAGATGAAACTCGTGCTGAAAGACATGGCTGGTTACGGCTACGACGAGCACGCCGTTCTGCACGTAGAGCGGCTCAGTGATCTGGGCGATGCGCGCGCCCACGACCTTGGGCCAGACCAGCGCCGGCTCTTGATGGCGATAGGCCTCGCCCAAGCCGTGACGACGAAAGATCTTCTCAATGAGAGTTGCTTCGATCATAGCTTCTCGACAATCTGACCCGCTGTGATCACATAGAGACGGCGAGCGCTCCGGCGCAGTTCGCCGGGCAGCTCTTCTTCAACAGAAGCCGTATGCGTCAAGAAGATCTGTAAATTCTGGGAGAGCAATTGAAGGAGCCGCTGGGTGCGCGCGCGATCTAGCTCCGAGAGCACGTCGTCTAAAATCAAGATGGGGTAATCGCCAAAGCGCTCGTGGTGCAGATCGACTTGGGTGAGCAAGAGCGCGCAGAGAGCGGATTTTTGCTCGCCTTGGGAGCCGAAGCGCTTTAAGTCGTGCCCGTTGAGATCGAAGCGCAGGTCGTCGCGATGGGGGCCGACAAGGGTTTGCTTGCGGCGCAACTCTTCGCGGCGAGCTTGGGCGAGCTGTCGCGCCAACTCACGACGCAGATTATCGCTCTGCGCCAGCGTGGTCTCATAGTGCACGTGAAGGTGCGCCTCTTGCCCACAGATCTGCTGATAACGCTGGGAGAGCTGCTGATTAAGCGTCTGCAGATAAGCGCGCCGTTGGGCGACGAGCCACGCGCCGCGCTCGCTCAATGCTTCGTCATAGACGTCTAGAAGCTCTAGATCGGGGCGCTCGGAGCGCAAGAGCGCACTCTTGCGCCGCAAGAGCTGTTCGTACTCTAAGAGAAGGGCGCGATAGTCTCGCTTCACATCGGCGATGCTGCGGTCTAAGAAGCGCCGGCGCTGTTCGGGGCTGCCCTTGATGATTTGCAGTTCGTCGGGGGTGAAGAGCAGGACGCGCAGCAGCGCGCTCACGTCGCTTTGGCTCTTCTTCTCGTGGTTGAGTTCGATGGTCTTCGCTCGGGCACGACCGTTGAGATGAAAACGGATCTGATCGCCCCCCAGAGAGAATTCTAGAAGGGCTTCGCTCTCTCCCCACCGGATGAGATCGCGCTGGCGTTCGCCCTTCAGGGGCCAGCCCTTGGCAGCATAATAGATGGCCTCGCAGAGATTGCTCTTGCCCGCGGCGTTGGGGCCGGTAATCAGATTCAGCCCGCCGTCGGGAGCCAGCTCTACCGAAGCTAAATTGCGGACATGGCGCAAGACGATGCGATCTAGTTTCATCCCGGTCTTTTATTTTACTTGGGATGGGTAGGCGTGGACAACTTGAGCAGATACTCTTTCAGGGCATCTATCTCACTGCGAAAGAGCGGGCTTTCGGCTAACGCTTTGGCCTTGCGATAGGCGTACATCATCGTACTGTGGTCGCGTCCACCAAAGGCTGCGCCGAGCGCGGGGAAGGAGCTGTCGGTCAGCTCGCGTGCCAGATAGATCGCCAGTTGTCGGGCTTGGGCGACGCGGCGCTCGCGGCTCTCGCTCTCCAAGTCTTCAACGCTAAGCTGATAGTGCCGAGCGATCTCTCGTTTAATAGTAGCGACATCCAGAATCAGAGGGCGCTCGACCTCCGCGGGCAATAGCTCAAAGACCATCTGCGAGGTGATCTCTTGGTTGTGAAGCGCGGCGCTCGCGGCCAGACGGATGAGCGCCCCTTCGAGCGCGCGCACGTTGGTGCGCACGCGCTGGGCGATCAGCTCTAGGACCGTTTCAGGGATCTGCAAGTGATGCTCTTGAGCTTTGGCACGCAGAATCGCCAGACGCGCTTCAAACGACGGCGGTTGAATGTCAGCGACCAACCCCCAGCGAAAGCGCGAGACGAGCTGCTCTTGTAAGTGGGGGAGTGCCTCTGGCGGGCGATCCGAAGCCAGCACGATCTGTTTGCCCCGCTGATGAAGCTCATTAAACGTGTGACAAAGCTCTTCTTGCAAAGCGGCTTTCTCTCTCAAGAAGTGCACGTCATCCAAGAGCAAGAGATCAGCGCTACGGTAAATCTTGCGAAATTGGGCGGTCTTGTTCTCTTGGATCGCCCGATAGAACTCGGTAGCCAAGCGCTCACAGGTCACATAAATAATATGAAGAAAGCGATGGTGCTGCAGCGCGCCATGGCCGATGGCGTGGAGGAGATGGGTCTTGCCCAGGCCCGAAGCGCTGTAAATATAGAGGGGGTTATAAGCGTGCGCCGGGTGCTCGGCCACCGCCAGCGACGCCGCGTAAGCAAGACGATTGTGCTCCCCGCGCACAAAACGCGCAAACGTGTACTCTTCGCGGAGCGTCGGCGCTGTGACAGGAGCCCACGCCTCCTTGAAGTCCGCTCCTGCTCGCATCTTTGCTAACCCCTGTTGCGGTAGGTAGCCAGAGCATAGCAGAGAGCTTGCCCGGCTGTCAAGTGCGCTTCGGAGTTCGGGCGCGTCGAAATCTCTCTCAGAGAGAGGGTTTTCGCGCAGAGCGCTCTCTGGGCCTCCGACGGCATCGGAGCGAGCAAGATTTCTGCAAAGAAGAATGACGGTCTTAGGCGCACCAGATGATTGCTCTTTGATCTTCCGACTGAAGTCCGGGAAGTTAATCACCTTGAGCGAAGTGTTCTTGGCAAGAGAAAAACTCGGCGAACGTTCTATCGTCATGCGCAGAGGAGAGCCTTGGCGAGAGACGAATCTCAAAAGATTCCCCGGCGTCCCATCAATTAGCGGACGCACCGTGCTCGCCCACTTTGGAGAAAGACCGAAAGCTCTGCTACGGCCAGAGCGCACGGGCCAGCGTGAGCAGTCCGATTGCGATCGCTAGCAGCCCAATCAATCGTCTCAGATGAAAAGAGCGCAGCCTCTGCACGGTGAGGGCGGCTAGGGGAGCCGACGCGAGCGCGCCGAGCAAGACGGGGATCGCCAACGCCCACTTGAGGTCTTTCGCCAGTAAGACATAAGCACCCACTCCCACGAAGGAGACCACCCCTTCGGCCAAGCTGGTGATCCCTACGGCGGCTTTGGGGTTCAGCCCGGCAAAGATCTGCCCGGTGGTGATGAGCGGGCCGTAGCCGCCCCCGGTCAGCCCCTTGTTGAACGAGCTTAAAAAACCAATAGCCACGAGACGCCTCCACGAGAAGCCGTCGCTGTACGTGCGCGTGAAGAGAACCAGCACGCCCATACCGAAGACGAGCAGCCCGATGTAGAGCTTGACCCAGAGATCGGGCAGACGCAGCGCGAGGGTGACCGCCAAGACAGCTCCGGCGATGCCGATCAGTCCCAGCACAAGCGCGACTTGGGAATCGAGGGAGTCTCGTCGGAAGCTGACGTTCTGATACGTATGGTGAAAGAGAGCCGCGACGAACCCGGTGATGCATTCGGAGAGCAAGACGATGGGGACCACTTCGATGGGGCTGAAGCCCAAGAGCAAGAGCAGCGGGCTGAGCGTGGTGCCGTAGCCCATGCCGAGCGACGAGTCGATATACTCGGCCAAGAAGGCCAGCAGAGCTACGAGAGCGAAGAGTTCTATGGGCACAGAAAGAGTATAGCGCCCCCGGCGCTCAAGCGCCAGAGTTTTTGTTGCATAGGAGCCAGCGGGCTTTTGACAACAGCGAATCTCTTGACTTCTAAGCCCCATCATATCTATAATATGTGTTATGGCAACCAAGCTAGATAGAACCCTTGTCACTCGCTGGCTCGAAGATCAGCAAGCTGCTGCTCAAAGAATCGAAGAAGAGCGTGTTCACTTCTTGCTGAATCTCAGCCCTGAGCAAGCGCTCACACTCTATCTGACCCTGCCATACCCGAAGGATACGCATAGAACGCAGCCATCGCCCTTGCTACTGGCCATGCGCCGAGCGCTTGCTCGATGATCGTAATGACTCCGTTGCAGGCAGCGGCCGAGATCGCTGAGTTTCTCGAACAGCACGGCATTGCTTACGTTCTGCTCGGCGGCTTAGCCGTGCAATACTGGGGGGAGCCACGTACGACTCGTGATGTAGATGTCACTGTCTTGGTCCCTCAAGAGCAGCAAGAGCGCTTCTTTG